>NZ_CP011479.1:0-137500 GCF_001011155.1 Hoeflea sp. IMCC20628 | reverse complement strand
GGCAATCAATCCCGGCGCCGGGGTCCAGTTGCCACCGAGTTCCTTGTCGGAAGACCATCCGGTACCGGCGGGGGTGCCTGTAAGGATCACCATGCCCGGTTTCAGGGTGAAACTGATAGAGAAGAAGTGGATCAACTCGGCGCATGTCCAGATCATGTCTGAAGTGTTCGCCTGCTGACGCAACTCGCCATTGATTCGCGTGCGAAGCGTCAGCGCCTGCGGATCTGGCAAGGCGTCGGCTGTGACAATGACAGGCCCCAAAGGCAGGCTGCTGTCAAACGCCTTGCCTCTGCCTAATTCATACCAGGTGAATCCTTCCGGTGTCTGGCGCACCTGCCGGTCGCGTGCAGTGACATCGTTGGAAACGGTATAGCCAAAAACATGATCCAGCGCATCCTCGACCGTGATGTGGCGGCCAGGCTTGCCGATGACTATCGCCAACTCGGTCTCCGCATCCAGTTTGCGGGTGAGTTTTGGATCGCATACGATCCCGTCACCCGGCCCGATGACGCAATCGGCAGTCTTGAGAAAGAACTCGGGTTCCTTGCCACTGAGCGGCGTGTTCAGTTTTTCTGCGTTGTGAGCATGGTAATTGCTGCCGGCGCATAGCACCGTTGAAGGCATGATCGGCGCCAGCAACCGCACTGCGTCAATGCTGTGGCGGGCTGTTTCCGGAGCGTCCCGTATAAGTTGGCGTACAGCATCCATGGCTGCAGTTCCGCCGAGGATGAAGTTTGTGACATCCGCAAAAGCGCCGGCGTCAGCTCCTGCAGCGACCAGATCGATCACGGTCTCGTTCTCGATCACTCCAAGCCGCCACGTAGTGTTCACTTCAAACATGCAAATCCGCATAATCGTCTCCATTATCTCAGCAAGAAAGAAGCCGTCAGGATTACCCCCACGCCAGCCACGCCGGCACGCAGATATTTCTCGGGAACAGCCTGACTCAACCGGGCACCAAAATAGCCACCGATAAGCGAGCCGGTCAGAACTGAGCCTGCCGCAACCCAGTCAATCAGCCCGGAAAAGCTCAGCGGAATCACCGCAATTGTATTCATGCAGAAGGCAAAGAGGTTCTTGCTGGCGTTTGCCTGCCGCAGCCCAAGCCCCGTCACCGACAGAACGGCCAGCAGAATGAAACCATAGCCTGCGCCGAAATAACCGCCATACACCCCACTAGCAAACAGCAAAAAACCGGTGACCGGTTTCAGCCTGTCACCGGGAAACAGGCGCTGGGCGATTTCGGCAAGCCGGTTTCCCAGAAGAATTGCCCCCACCGCGATGATCAGCAAAACAGGTATGACAGCCAGAAACGCAGCTTCCGAGGACCAGATCAATGCCAGGGCCCCGCAAAAGGCTCCCGCCAATGCTGGCAGCATCTGACCTATCAGACCGCGGATATTGTCGCGCAGATGTTCGCGAAACACCCAGATAGCAGCCAGTTGCGACGGCCAGACGCCGGCTGTCCCGGTCGCGTTGGCGACAAGCGGCGGAAGCCCGGCCGCAAGCAACATCGGAAACACAAATAATTTCGCGCCGCCAGCGGCCGCGTTGACGATCCCGCCAAAGAGGCCGGCAACAAGAAACAGCGCGATTTGCAGGGTCATTTACCAACAGCCTGCTGTGGAGATGCATCAGCCAGACCAGCCGCCGTGAGCGCAAAATGCCAAGTCATCAGATCGCAGGCCCGATCAGCATCGCGGGCTAGAACAGCTTCCGAAATCGCCTGGTGTTCCACGCACAGATCGCGTTGACCGAGCTTCTGATAGACCGAGGCGCGACGATAGCGCGCGCACTGATCATGCAAACTGGCCCGCAGTTTCAGCAACCAGCGTGATCCGCAGGCTGCCACCAGCGCCGTGTGAAAACCGGTGTTAGCCGCTTCCCATGCATCAGGCACGCCGGAGGTGGAACGTGCCAGTGCATCGTCTTGCTTTCGCATCAAATAGCTTGCAGCGACGACACTTGCCTCCCATTCCGCATCTCCGTGCTCGATGGACAATCGCAGCGCCGAGAGCTCGATGGCCGTCCGGGCTATGTTAAGATCTGCAAACTCGTCGGGCTCAAGCGGCGCCACGGTGAAACCACGATTGTCCTCAGCGATCACCAACTGATCGGTTGCCAGCATTTGCAATGCTTCCCTGAGCGGGGTCGGTCCTATTTCATAAAGAGATTTCAGTTTCTCGATCCGCAGCCTTTCACCCGGAGGACGGGTACCGCTGAGGATATCCGTCCGCAGCGCCCGGTAGGCCGCCTGGGCGAGAGTTCCGCCGGGGACGAGTTGAACGCCCGTCACTTCGAGCGATGGTGGGGATGCGGCAATGGCCTTGTTCACGGTTGCAACCTCATGCGTGCAGTAGAGTCTGTTTGACAGGTCAGATTATATATGTAAATTCAATTTATCGTTAAAAAGGGATTCTGTCGAGAAAATGAAATTAGTCACATTTAGCAAAGACGGAAACATTGGTGCAGGCTTTATAGATGACGATCAGATCGTTGTCTGTGCCGAAGGCGACGGGGCCGCCTATGCTGTTCGCGCACTGATTGAGGCAGGCTCCCCGGGCATTCAGGCCTGGCAGGCAATGGGCGCCGGTGGAGCGCCGCGCGTTCCCATTTCTGACGTCACTCTTCTTTCACCGGTTCCCGATCCCCGACGCGACATATTTTGCGTGGGCAAGAACTACTTCGCGCACGCAAAGGAATTTCACTCGAGTGGGTTTGATTCCAGCGGCAAGGAGGCCGTACCGAGTGCGCCGATTATTTTCACCAAGGCGACCACCAGTATCGTTGGACCGGAAGCAGTGGTGCGAGGTTCTCTCGACCCGACTGCAACAGTCGATTACGAAGGCGAGCTTGGCGTGATTATCGGCACCCGCGCTTTTCAGGTAGCCAAAGACAAAGCCTATGACCATGTGTTTGGCTATGTCGTCATCAACGATGTGACTTCGCGTGAGTTGCAGCGACGTCACAATCAGTGGGTCATAGGCAAAGGCATCGACACCTTTTGCCCCATGGGGCCCTACATCGTGACCGCAGATGAAGTAGGTGACGTCTCGAAGCTCAAGCTTGAAACCGAAATAAATGGCGAGATCCGTCAGAAGGCCTCGGTTGCCGATCTCATTTTTGACATTCCGACGCTGATTGAAACGATCTCAGCAACGATGACATTGTTGCCTGGCGATATCATCGCCACGGGCACGCCAGAGGGCGTCGGCATCGGATTCAACCCGCCAAAATACCTAACAGAAGGCGATCACATGACCGTCCGGATAACGGGTCTGGGCGAGTTGCACAATGTAATCGGCTGAACGCGGTTCGCGGGAGGCCGGCTGCAATAATATAAACGGGAGGACGAAATCATGAAAACAGCAACATCTATCGCCACTTTGGTGGCCGTCATCGGGCTCTCTGCAGGAGCCGCAAATGCACAAGAAGGCTACTTCGCCGGCAAATCAATTGACGTCATCGTGCCATTTGGACCTGGTGGAGCGACCTTTGTGTCAGCCAAGTTCCTCGAGCCCTATTTCGAAAAGCACCTGCCTGGCAATCCCGAGATCAATGTCATCGACCGCCCCGGCGGGGGCTCCATCCTCGGCGCGAACTGGTTTGAACAGAACGCCAAGTCAGATGGGACCACGATCCTTTTCACCACGTCGTCGACTGCGAACCCTTTTGTTCTTGGTCAGAAGGGCGTCGAATACAAGCTCGCTGACTACCGCGTCGCCTACAGCCACCCGTTCAGCGCGGTGGCCTATACGTCGCCATCGACCGGCGTAACCAGCGCCGCGGACATCAAATCCTCGAAAACGCCATTGGTCTATGGCGGCATTGCAGCCGCTGCTTCCGATTTGCCGGGGCTTTTGTCTTTCGAACTGCTGGGTCTGGACGTCAAATCGGTGCTGGGCTTCAATGGCCGGGGTCCGGTGCGGCTCGCATTCGAGCAGGGTGAAGTCAATATCGACTACCAGTTCACGCCAGTCTATCTGACGCAAGTTGTGCCATCTGTCGAAGAAGGCACCGCGGTCCCGCTTTGGACAGGCGGCAGCGCCGATGCGGATGGCAAGCTTACCCAGCGTGATCCGATCGCGCCGGAACTGCCCTCTGTCTATGAAGTCTATGAGCAGTTGAACGGCAAAGCACCGTCGGGCATCGAGTGGGAAGCCTTTCAGGGCATCGCTTCGGTTACCTATGCCTATGGCCTGACCGGCTACATGAAGCCCGACACACCACAGGAAGTGCTGGATATCTTTGCCCAGGCCGTGGCTGACATCAATGCCGATCCTGAGTTTCAGGCCGAAAGCCAGAAGGTCACCAATGGTGCCCGCCTGAGTGCCGGTCCCGCGACCGAAAAAGCTATCAAAGCGGCTCTCTCGCCTTCAGACGAAGTGCGTGCCTATCTCAAGAACCTGCTGACAACCAAGTTCGGCGTCAAGTTCTGATACAAAGATGACACAGGATCCAGGCCTCGCGCCTGGATCCTGACCATTCTGCGCAAAACCCGCGAACGTCGTCATGGTTCTCCAAAAGGTCACCTCTGAATGCTCGAGCACGTTTTCTCTGCACTGGATGCGCTCACCGATCCAGTTCGCCTGTTGGCATTGTTCGGAGGCATGCTGGTCGGCATGGTTTTTGGTATGCTGCCCGGATTGGGCGGTGTAGCCGCAGTCTCGATACTTCTCCCCTTCATCTATTATCTCGACGATTTCTCCGGCCTTGCGATGCTGCTTGGCGCCGTATCAGTCGTTTACACGTCCGACACGATCACTTCGGTATTGTTAGGCGCGCCCGGTTCGCCGGCCTCCGCACCAACCGCGATTGAAGGCCATGCGCTGGCCAAACAGGGCGAAGCGGCGCGCGCATTGGGCGTCGGATTTCTCTCCTCCATGGTTGGCGGATTGATGGGCGCCGTGATCCTGCTGGTCGCCATTCCCGTGGCTGGGCCCATCGTGCTGATGCTCGGGACGCCGGAACTGTTCATGTTTGCTTTTGTCGGACTGTTTTTTGCAAGTTCGATGATTGGCAAGGATCTGGCAAAAGGCATTGCCGCCGCTTGCCTCGGGCTTTTCCTCGGAGTTGTCGGTCCTGCATCGGCAGCAGCCGATTTCCGGTTCACCTTCGGGCAGGTCTATCTTCTCGACGGCTTCTCCCTGACCATCGTCGCTCTGGGACTTTTCGGCGTGGCCGAAGCAATCTCGATGCTTGCTGCAGGTGGCGGCATTTCACACACACCGATCACGGTGAGCAACTGGGGCGCCGGTTTCAGCGATTTCTGGAAGAACCGGTGGCTGGTGCTGCGTGCCTCGATCATCGGCGTCTTCGGGGGCTTCGTTCCCGCAGTCGGCGCTTCAGCCTCGACCTGGGTCGCCTACGGCCACGCGATCCGATCCACCAAGGACAAATCGAAATTCGGCAAGGGTGAGATTCGCGGCATTGCGGCCTCAGAAGGCGCCAACAACGCAACGGTTATCGCCGATCTTGTGCCAACGCTGCTGTTCAGCGTCCCCGGAGGCCCTGCCGCCGCGATTTTCCTCGGCGCGCTGTTCTCGTTTGGATACTATCCCGGTCCCCGGATGATCTCCCAAAACCCTGATCTGATGTTTCTGATCGTCTGGTCGGTTGCGCTCTCGTCGGTCGTCGGTGCGGCGATTTGTTTTGCGATAACTCCAACCCTGGCCAAACTGACACGGATTCCGTTCGGCATCATCGCAGCCCCCTTGATCCTCATCATGGTTGTCGGAGCCTATCAGGCAACCAGCACCATGGGCGACATCTTCATGCTGTTTGGCCTTGGGGCTTTGGGCTGGATGATGAAACACGCCGAATGGCCGCGTGCGCCAGCCCTTGTCGGATTTGTGCTTGCGTCTCCGATGGAGCAGTATTTCTGGCTCTCCAACCAGATCCACGGCTGGTCCTGGCTGCTGCGCCCGGGAGTGCTGATCATAGCCTCGTTCATCGCAATCCCGGCGATCTTGAACATCTACCGCTGGCTCAGGAACCGCGGCAAAGCCAAGGCCGACACAGCCGCCGAGGTGCTCAACCTTCCCGCCGCCGAGGATCACAAGACAATATCGCTGATTCTCTCCGGGCTGGTCTCCATAGCCTTCGCCTATGCTATCTGGGAGATGACGGGGTTCAATGCATCATCCCGCCTGATGCCGTCACTGGCGTTGTACCCGGGACTGCTGTTGTCGCTTTGGTTGCTGTATCGGGCAATCCGCGACTACGCCCCATCCACGGGCAGCCAGTTCAAGGAACCGTTGATTCTGATCGTTCTGGTGGTTTATGCGGTTGCGCTTTGGGCAATCGGGTTCACCATCCCGACCATCGGCTTGCTGTTGTGGATGCTGTTTGCCCGCGCCAGCATGCGACTTGTTCCCGGCCTGATCTACGGCGCCGTGGTCTTCGGCATCGTCTGGCTACTCTTCAACGTTCTCCGCGGGGATGCCCCCGTGGGTGTTCTCACCGGCCTTAGCTAAACAGGACTTATCATGATCGACCAGGACATCATCGAACCTTCCATCGACCCCGCCACCAAGAAAATCGGCATTCGACACGTCAAGGCAACCAATGCTGCCGGCACGCGAACCAAGATCCAGGTCCGTGATTTCGACCCGGTCTATACCGACGAACCTGCCTCGCTGGGAGGGACAAATACGGCTCCCAGCCCTCTGGAGACTGTGCTCGTGGCGCTTGTCGGCTGCGATGGCGTGATTATCAATGGTGTCGCGACTGCGATGAAATTCAGCTATTCCGGCGTCGATTTTGCCTGCGAAAGCCAGATCGACGTGCGCGGTCCCAAGGGCGTTCCAGGCATACGTCCCTATTTCGAGACCGCAAAACTGGATATTATTGTCTACACAGATGAAACCGAGGCCCGCTTCCAGCAACTGCGCAAGAACGTGGAATTCCGTTGCCCGGTAATGAACCTGCTTCACGCAGCCCAGGTCGACATGGATGTCAGCTGGGTGCAGCGGCCGGCCGCCGACTATGCAGGCAGCGTCGCTTGATGCTCTGAGACAGAGCTAAACATCCTTACACAAATGTCAGAGGCGGTGTCGTTGTTGAAAACGACACCGCCTCTTGCGCTTTCAGCGCCTTGCCTAACGATACAGATATCCGCAATCGCGAAGCAAAAACCTCACACAGCCAGATAGCGCGTTTTCAGCTCCGGATCCGCGTCGAATTCTTTCCAGTCGCCGGAAAACACTATCCGTCCGCTGTCGAGCAGATAGAGCCGGTCGGTACAGGCGCGGGCGAACCAGACATTCTGCTCCGTCAGGAGAAGCGTCATGCCATTGTTCTTGCGCATCGCTGACAACTGCCGCGCGATGTCCTGCACGATGACCGGGGCTACACCTTCAGTCGGTTCATCCAGCAGCAGGCAATCCGGCCGCGAAAAGACTGAGCGCGCGATGGCCAGAACCTGCTGCTGACCGCCGCTGAGTTCGAAACCAAGCCGGTCCTGAAGCTCGCGTAGCATCGGAAAGAAACCGAAGATTTCCTCAAGCGTATAGGGCTCGATCCCGGGGCGCACTGCGTGACGTCCCATCTGGATATTTTCCGACACAGTCAGATGCGGATAGATGCGCCGGTCTTCCGGCACCAGCCCGAGTCCGCGGCGGGCGCGGGCAAAGGCAGCAAGTCCGGTGATGTCCTTGCCTCGGTGAACGATTGGCCCTTCAGCTCTCGGGCCGCCATTCATGAAGCCCTTGAACAGGGTCGTCTTGCCGGCGCCATTGCGCCCGAGAATGGCGACACCCTCGCCGTCAGCCACCGAAACCGTGACGTTCTGGATGATATGGCTGTCGCCATAAAAAAGGTTGAGCGGTCCGGCTTCAAGCATAGTTTGTCTCGCTTCCGAGGTAGACGTCGCGCACGAGCGGATTCTGGCGAACCTCATCGGCTGTGCCAGAAGCAATCAGTTCGCCGTGGTGCAGCACCACCACCCGCGTGGCCAGGCCGAAGACCACATCCATGTCGTGCTCGGTCAGGACAACCGTCATGCCATGACGCGCCTTGACCGCGGCGATAAGTTCGATTGATGCCTGACGATCCGCCGGCGCCATGCCGGCGGTCGGCTCGTCGAGCAGCAGGATACGCGGCCGCAGCGCCAGACTCATTGCCAGCTCAAGCCGTTTCTTGTCGCCGTGCGACAAAAACCGTGCCTGATGGAAACCTTTGCTGGCCAGCCCGACTTCCTCAAGCGTTTCGTCCACCAGTTCGCGGACATGCGCAGCCGGCCGGCAGCCGATCCGGACGCTCGAACGAGGCGTTTTTTGAGCCAGATAGGCCTCCACGGCAACGAGCACGTTTTCTGCCGCAGTGAGGTCCAGAAACACGCTGGCAACCTGGAAAGATCGGCCGAAACCTTCACGGACCCGCCGCCATGCCGGCATGCGAGTGATATCCCTGCCGTCGTAGGAAACGATGCCACTGTCGGCAAAAACTTCGCCACTGAGCACCTTGAAGAGAGTCGTTTTGCCGGCACCGTTCGGGCCGATGACAGCCAGCGTGTCACCCTCCATGACAGAAAGATCAACCTGCTTGAGAACCTTGACCGAGGGATAATCCTTGACGATGGCGCGGGCATCGAGGATCGGCATGGCGGATGCGGATAAGGGTGCGCTGCTCATTCCGCGGGCTCCTCTGCTGTATTGCCTGGCCGTTTCCCAAACAATCTGGAACGAAGCCGCGACAACCCGCCAAGTATGCCGCCCGGGAACAGCAGCACCACCGCCAGCAATGTCGAGCCGATGACAATCTCCGACAGCCCGTGCATGGTCCGTGTTCCATATTCGAGAATCGAGAACCCGATCGCACCGACTACGGGGCCCCAGAAACTCTGCACCCCGCCAAGCAGCGCATAGAGGATGGGCCGCGCAGAAAAAGACCAATGCGCGACTTCCGGGGTCAGCAGTTGCAACCAGGGGCCATAGAGCGCTCCAACCAACGCGGTGAGCGCAGACGCCATCACGAATGAACTCAGCCGGTTGGCAAAGACATTGATACCGAGAAATTCGGCCCGCACCGGGTCCTGCTCGATGCTCTTGAAGCGTCGGCCGACAGGGCCGTGAATGACCCACCAGATGAAGCCGCCGAGAAGACCGCAGACCAGAACCATGAAGTAGTAGTAATTGTTCCCTTCGGCGAGATCGAACGCGACCACACCCAGGTCCAGCATCGGCCGGCTGATTCCGGTAAACCCGTCCTCACGACCCAATTGCGGGATATAGGACAGGCACAAATAGACGATCTGGGCGAGCGCCAGCGTCAGGATGGCGAAATAGACGCCGAGCGAACGGCGCAATGCGACAATTCCGACCAGCAGGGCAACAAGCGCACCAAACATGCCTGCAGCGGACAAGGTCAGCAATGGATGCATGTCGGGCCACGTCCTGGCCAGCAACGCATAGCAGTACCCGCCGAGGGCAAAAAATGAAGCATGGCCAAAGCTGACAAGCCCGGTCTGACCGAACATCAGGTTCCAACTCAGTCCGAAAACAATGTGCAGTGCCAGTGTACCGGCGACGAATACGATGCCCTTGTCCGCCACCGAGGGCAGCACCAGCATGACCGCCATAAAGGCAATTCCGATACCAAGGTCTCTGACGAGGTTGGATTGAAAGCGCTGTTTCATAGCCGCGATCCCTTCACCAGACCCTCAGGACGTAGCAGCAACATAAAGACCATCGCAAAGTAGAAGAACATTCCGGGCACTTCCGAGAAATAGACCGATCCGAAAGAATCGATCACGCAGAGCAGGATGGCGGCTAGGAAAGTGCCGCGGATATTGCCCATGCCGCCGACGATCAGAACGCCAAATGCCTGCACCACGAAGGTGCTGGCGAGATTGGGCGAAATTGTCTGGTTGGGAAGCAGAAGCCCGCCGACAATTCCGGCGAGAAAAAATCCGAAAACCACGATCCATGTGTAGAACCGGGGTACATTGACGCCCAGCATCTGCGCCATCCACGGATCGCTGGCGATCGACTGGGTCAGCTTGCCGGTCTCGGTCCGCTGCAGCGCCCATTCCAGAACCAGATAGCAGGCAATCCCCAGACCAATAACGAAGATCGCATAGGTCGGCATGAACAGGTCGCCGACGATATAGATACCGGCCAGCGCTTCCGGCGCGGCGACGCTATGGAATGAAACGCCCCAGATCGCCTTGACCGCACCTTCGGTCAGCAGCAGCAGTGCATAGGTGGCAATCAGCGAATAGGCCTCGTCGACCTTCTGCAACGGCCGGAAGACGAAGCGCTCGACCACCAGTCCGATTGTACCCAGCACCAGCCCGGAAGCCACGCTGATCAGCAGGTAGGAGAGCATCGAATCGGTGGAACCAAACAGCGAGACCAGCGAGAAGGCGACATAGGCGCCGATCATGAAGAACCCGCCATGGGCGAAATTCAGGACCCGCAGGATGCCGAATATCAGCGTCAGCCCGGTGGCGAAGAGAAACACCACCATGGCTGAGAACAGGCCGTTAAACAGCGGACTGAGAATATAGGTCAGCAATTGAAATCACCCGATAATTGACCCGCGAAGCAGACACTTCGCGGGTCGTCTGCAAGATCAGACACGATAAGGCAAGGTCGCCTTCATCCCTTCTTGAAGTTGAACTCGATTGGCTGACCGGGAGCTGCCGGTTCGCTGAGCCCGTCATCCTTGATCACCCGGTAGTCGGTGACCTTCCAGCCCTGTTCACTGTCATCGGGACCGAACTGGACCATGTTGAGATCGCAGATGGCCTGGTGGTCTTCCTTGCGGATCTTGCGCATGCCCTTGCAACTGTCGAATTCAAGATCCTCGAGCGCTGCTATCACCTTGTCGGTGTCGGTGCTGCCGGCCTTCTGGATGGCGCTGGCATAGGCCAGGACCGAAGCATGCGCCTCGCCCATATAGCCTGCAGGATGCGGATCGCCGGTTTCCTTGACATATGCAGCGTAAAGATCGTCGTTGATCTTGTGACCTTCATAGGCGCCATAGTACCAGTGGAAACCGGACCAGATCCCTTCCGGCGTGTTCTTGCCCATTGCCTGCGCAATGATGAACTCACTACCCGGATCGACCATCACGTCGAATTTCTTGGTCAGGCCATAGGCCGCCGCCTGGCTGAACATGGTCACGGCATCGCCACCATAAACACCGGCATACAGACCCTTGGCAGGGCTGCGCATCAGCTCAACGATTTCGTTCTTGTAGTCCGTCGCACCGTATTTGGTCCAGATCGGATCACCGATATTAAGCGTCTTGTCGTGCGCCTCGTAGAATTCCGTCATGCCATCGACGAAGGAATCCCAGTTCGACTGACTGATTGCCGTCTGTGGGGCAATCATCATCCAGTCTTCGACATCCGACGAATCCTCGGCCACCAGTTTGGCCAGCGCCCTTTGACGCGAATAGGCATGGTCGCTGGTACGGAAGAAATTCGGTGAGAACTGTTCGTGAGTGAGCTCGTTGGCAGAAGCCGCGCACACCACCAGAATGGAGTTGTCTGCCTGCAGGGTGGGCGAGATCGCCAGCGCAACACCACTCGAGAGAACGCCGAGCATCAGGTTCACACCGCTTCCGGCGAGATCCTTTGCTGCAGCGACACCGGCTGCCGGTGCGGCCTTGCTATCGCGGGTGACCAGTTCCAGCGGGCGCCCCATGACGCCGCCGGCCTGATTGATCTGGTTGACGGCGATGGTGGCGCCCGCCAACTGGTAGCGACCGATCACTTCTTGCGATCCGCTGAGCGGTGAGATCAAGCCCAGGCGGATAGGGTTTCCATCAGCGCGCGACGGCCGCGCCAAGGTACCGAGCGCTCCGGCTGCACCGAAGACTCCGAGCGATTTGATGATATTGCGTCGAGTGATGTTGTTGATCATGAATGCTTCCTCCTCAAGAATTTTCGAACGATAGTTAGATTTTTGAACCCTGTCAATTGAAGCTCAAGAGCCAAATCGATTAGCAACTCATTCTGAGTAGACGCCGTCCCGCAAAAGCGCCGCAGAGGCCAGATCCGCACCCTGGCTGCGGGTGTAGAAGCCCGAGCAAAGCCCGCCATCGACGCGGAGCATGCTGCCGGAAACATAGGACGCCGCATCGGAAAGCAGAAACAGCACCACTGATGCGATCTCGCCGGGAAGCGCCATACGCCCCATCGGCGTCCGGTCGTCGAGCACGTCTGTGACAAACTTGGGCGGGATTCCCTGGCGCACCAGAGGCGTATCCACGCCGTTCGGTGCAACCGCGTTGACGCGCACGCCACGCCTGCCCCACTCGATCGCCAGGACATCGGTCAGGCCAGCCACGCCGAATTTAGACGAACAGTAATTCGACCGGCCGGCAAACCCGCCGAGAGAATTGACAGATCCGATATTGACGATGGCGCCCGCGCCATGGTCGAGCATGCGCCGGCCGGCCGATTGACACGACAGGAACATGCCCTTCAGATTGGTGTCCATAACCAGATCCCAACTGGCTTCACTCATGTCTTCAGCAGGAGCAGGCCGCGACAGGCCGGCGGCCGTGACGAGACCGAAAATCGGCCCCAGCTCTGCCTCGAGGGTTTCAACCGCCCGCTCCGTTGCGGTGGCATCACGTACGTCAAGCGGGAGTCCAACGACCGCCCCGCCCTGCCCGCGAATAGTCTGTGCCAAGGCTTCAACCTCGTCACCCTGAATGTCTGCAATACCCACCGCCGCGCCAGCCTCGACCAGCGCCTCGACCGTGGCGCGTCCTATTCCCGACGCCGCTCCAGTGACCAGAACGACCTTTCCCGTGAAATCAAAAGTTACATTCATCATAGCACTCCCAAGCTTGACTTAGACCGCCTGTCGCGGAACCGACCCGGCACAAATTACGCCTGCGTAGATCCCGCCTTCGCAAGCGTTTTCCGGGCAATATCAAGGTGCAGGCGCTCGACCATTTTTCCCTCGAGCGCAATCACCCCCTTGTCGGTATTCTCGGGCTGCGCAAACGCTGAAACAATGCGTTGCGCCTCAGCCAGCTCGGAAGGCGACGGTGCAAACGCCTGATTGGCAAAGGCTATCTGCGAGGGATGGATGAGGGTCTTGCCGTCAAAACCCAGAACCACACCCTCCTCGCATTCCGCCTCAAATCCAGCCTGATCGCGAAAATCATTGTAGACACCATCCACAACATCCAGCCCATAGGCGCGGGCATGGATGACAACCTGCAGCAACCAGTGCAACAGCGTTGAGCGGCCTTTTGGAAGCGGCACGCCGGTTTCCTTGGCGAGATCGTTGGAGCCGACGACGAAACACACCAGTCGCGAGTCCGGCTGGGCGCCAAGACGCGCAATATCACCGATATTGACAATGCCGAGCGGGGTTTCGATCATGGCCCACAATTGCACCCCCTCCAGCCCCAGCCGATCAAGCTCCGCAGCCGCACTCAGAATGCCCAGCGGATGCTCGACCTTTGGCAAAAGAATCGCATCCGGCCGGCAGGCGGCCGCAGCTTTGAAATCCTCAGCGCCCCATTCTGTCCCGGCGCCATTCACACGAATGACCCGCTGTTTCGTCGAGGATGGATTGGCGTCAAAATACGCCTTCAGCGCCTCGCGGGCGTCGGCTTTTGCGCCCGGAGCAACCGCATCCTCGAGATCGTAGACAATGGCATCGCAATCGAGTGTGCCGGACTTGGCCATTGCCTTAGCGTTGGCAGCGGGAACGTAGAGAACGGAACGACGGGGTCGGATTGAAGACTGCATGACAGGACCGGATTCTGTTAAGGGGGTAGGGAAATACGGGATCAGGCAAGGCTCTCGTAAATCATGTGACCCTGCTCGTCGCTGACAGCGCCGACAACGCCATCGTGAACCAGATAATTTATGTGGGCCAGAACCTCTCCGAGAGCGAAGCCTATATTCTCCGGCCCTTCCACGTGCGGGAACATGACTTTCGAAAGCGACAGCGCATGTTGCGGCTGACGCAGATGGCTGATCGTGGCGTCCAGCCGTTCAGTGTGGTGGTCCCGCAACTGCTTGATCCGAACGTGAATACCGCGATAGGGCCGACCATGCGACGGCAGCACCAGCACATCGTCGGGAAGGTCGGAAAACTGTGCGAATGAGTCGAGATAATCGCCCAGCGGATCGGCATTCGGCAACATCTCGTACACGGCGATCACCGGTGTGATCCTGGGCAGCAAATGATCCCCGGCGATCAGGATATTGTCACGTTCACAATAAAACGAAGCATGCTCGTAGGCATGGCCGCGGGTCACGATCACACGCCAGTCGCGCTGGCCGAAGTGGATGGTCTGACCATCCCTGATTTCGGTGATCGCTCCCGGTATTGTGGTCGCCATGTCCATGAAACGGTGACGGCTGGTCAGCATCAACTCGGCACCTGCCTTGTCAAATCCGTGGTTGAGCATGAACCGGTGATGTTCGGAGTTCGAGCCGGGAATATCGCGGGTGTGACTGATGCGAGCCCAGTTCCACTCACCGAAAGTACCGACAAATTCCGCCCCGAACCGGTCGACCAGCCAGCCGGCAAGGCCGATATGATCAACATGTCCATGGGTTGCGATCAGGGTGCGCACCGGCTCCCCGCGCATCGGCCCTGCAAGCAGCTTTTCCCAACACTCCTTGATGGCCGGCGTGACGCACCCGGTATCAATGACTGTCCAGCCATCTTCGTTCTTCAACAACCAGACATTGACGTGATTGAGCTGGAACGGCAGCGGCAGGTAGGCCCAGTACAGCCCTTCGGCGATTTCCGTCACCTCGCCGGGGACAGGAGCCTGGTCGTAGGGAAACTGCAACGCGTCCGACAAAACACTCACTGGCTTTCACCGCGATCTTCGCCGCAATGCCGCGGCATCAACACCCAGTAATCAAGATCGAGCAGCACCGATCCGGAATCGTCTGTCGCCGGGTCGGGAAACGAAGCACATGGCTTGTCCTTGGTCGCCACTGTTCTCACCCGGAGAGCGCCGACATCCGTTCGACCGGCAACCGGTTGTTTGCCCAGAACCTCGGACCAGCAATAGACCGTATCTCCGGCAGCGGCAGGATTGACGTGACGCCCGCCATTGATGGCGACAACAAATGCGCCATTGGCCAACCCGTTGAAGGACAGCGACCGCGCCAGGTTCATGACGTGGCCGCCATACACAATCCTTCGGCCAAAGCGGCTTGAGCGCTGCAATACAGCGTCAAAGTGCCCCTTCGCTGTATTTTGATATAGCCGCGTGGCAATTTGGCTCTCGGCTTCTTCTATCGTCATGCCGTCGATATGGTTGATCTTCTCGCCGATCTCGTAGTCGTCGAAGCAGTACGGGCTGCCCGCCAGAACCGGGTCGTAGCGTGAAAAATCCAGCGCCTCGGGCATGGCAAGTTCGCCGGCAGGAACGTGGGACGCAAGTTCGGGGATGACGGTCTGCGGCGCGGGCGAAGTCTTGTCCCGCTTGTTGACCATGACCCATCGGACAAAACTCAGCACCGCATCGCCATGCTGATTGTAGCCCGTCGACCGGACATAGACGATGCCGGTGCTGCCGTTGGAATTTTCACGCACGCCGATGACTTCGCTGCGTGCATGAAAGCTGTCGCCCGGCCAGGCAGGTGTGAGAAACCGGCACTCCGCATAGCCGAGATTGGCAACGGCATTGAGCGACACATCCGGCACGGTTTTCCCGAAAATCACATGAAACAGCAGAAGATTATCGAGCGGCGCCCGCGGCAACCCGCAACTCTGGGCGAATGCGTCGGAGGACTGAACCGCAAAGCGCATGCCGTACAATGCGCTATACATGGCAACGTCTCCCGTGGTCACCGTGCGCGGCACCGCATGAGATATGCTCATTCCTGGGCTGAAATCTTCGAAGAAGTTGCCTTCGGACGCTTTTGTCATCGCTTTTCACACCTGTCTCGCGCCGAAAATTCTCCGGCAGCGAGATAGCCGGACGAGCGGCTATCTCGATTGATCTGGAAGGCAAACCTTTGGGGCTTACACGCCTGCGGAAGGCTTCATGCCGATGGCTTCGCCTTGGTCAATGATCCCCTGGACCAGGCGAACCGTTGCCACGTCCACCATTTGCCCATCAACCTGGATCGCGCCCAGACCCTGCGCCTGCGCCTCCCGGTAGGCGGCAACCGCTTTGTGCGCCTTGTCGACTTCGGCCTGGGTCGGGCTGAACACTTCCTGGGCAATGCTGATCTGGCTGGGATGGATCGCCCACTTGCCAACCGCGCCGAGTTGCTTGGCACGTCGGCACTCGGTGCGGAAATAGTCGCCGTCGCGAAAATTGACGAACGGACCATCAACGGCGTCAAGGCCGAAGCTACGCGCGGCGACAATCACCTTGTAACGCGCGTAATGCCAGATATCGCCCGGATATCCCGTGTCCCCGGACACGGCATAAGGGTCGATCCCCTGTGAGGCTGAATAGTCGCCCATGCCGAAAACAAGCGCCTCGAGCCGATCAGACGCGCCCGCGATTTCCTCGACTTTCATGATTGCCTCGGCTTCTTCAATCAGCACCTCGATGCCGATTTTCCGCGTCAATCCAAGCTTGAGTTCGATCTGCGACAGCAGCCTTTCGACGAACCGCACATCGCAGGCCGACTTGACCTTGGGCACCAGAATTGTGTCGAGGTTGGCGCCAGCCCCCTCCACCACTTCAATAATGTCCTCATAGGCGTATTTGGTATCGAGATCATTGATACGGACACAGCGTACGCTCGCGCCCCAATCCAACGTGTTGAGTGCCTTGACGATCTGGGCGCGCGCCGGAACTTTGGCATCCGGTGCGACTGCATCCTCAAGATCGAGAAAGATATGGTCCACATCAAGCGACGCAGCCTTGGTCATCATTTTGACGCTGCTGCCCGGGACCGCCAACTGACAGCGTCTCAATCTTTTTGGTTTCGGTGACATCAAGCGAACTCCTGCAATGTGGAAAACCATTCCGGCATACATGCTCCGGCAAGAGAGTGACACACAATCAACGTTCACATTTGACGAGTGGCCTTCTCTTCATGTAATCTAACTAGCGTTAGAATTTGAATTCGTAAAGCCCTATTCGCCAACCCCCGAGGATCCGATGAATCTTGTGTTAGTGGACTACCCCGTAGAGCATGTCGCACTTCTTCGGCTCAACCGGCCAGAAGCGCGCAACGCGCTCAGCCCGGAATTGCGCGCTGAACTGAGGCACGAATTCAATCGCCTTTCCGACGATCCTTCCATTCGCGCCATTGTCCTGACCGGCGATATGAAGGCCTTTGCCGCCGGTGCAGATATCAAGAGCATGGTTGATATTGGTGCGGCGGAAATGATGGCACGCAACGATGAGCAAAACTGGGCTGCCATTCGTACTTGCCGCAAACCGGTGATCGCTGCCGTCGATGGCTATGCGCTGGGTGGCGGCTGCGAACTCGCCATGCATGCCGATATCATCGTCGCAGGTGAGGCTGCCGTTTTTGGACAGCCAGAGGTGCGTCTCGGCATCATGCCCGGCGCCGGCGGCACACAGAGGCTGGTCCGGGCAGTGGGGAAATATCGCGCCATGCTGATGCTTCTGACCGCCGGAACCATGTCCGCACGCGAAGCCTTTGATGCCGGCCTGGTCAGCAAGGTCGTCGATGGTGATGGCGCCGTCGCCGAAGCCATCTCCATCGCAGGGACCATCGCTGCCATGCCACCACTCGCTGTGGATGAGATCAAACAAGTCTTGCTCGCAGGGATGGAAATAAACCTGGACGCGGCACTCATGCTTGAGCGTCGCGCAGCCTATCTGCTGTTCGAAACAGAGGACAGGCGAACCGCCATGACGGCCTTCATAAACAAGAATAAGCCAACATATTCAGGCAGTTAATTAAACTTTGGGCCATCACAACAAAGGGTGATGACATTTTTTCGAACAACTGTTAGAGTTTTGAAATACCCCGCTTTGGAGGCGGGCCGCTGGAGGAGCGAATGAAAAAATCAATTGAACAGGACCCGTCCGGTCTGCGTCACAAAGTGGCGGATCGCTGATCATGCTGCATGTCGATAACATCCAGCTTTCCTTTGGCGGAGTGAACGCACTCAGTGGCGTGAGCGTTCATGCCGAGGCGGAAAAAATCACCGCAGTCATCGGACCAAACGGCGCAGGCAAGACCAGCCTCTTCAATGTCATTTCCGGGTTCTACAAACCCAATCAGGGCAAAGTGGTTCTGGACGGCCAGGATATCTCCGGCCTGAAACCGGCAGCCCGCGCCTATTGCGGCATGTCACGGACCTTCCAGAACATCGCTCTGTTTCACGGCATGAGCGTCCTCGACAATGTCAAACTCGGTGCTCATACGAAGCTCAAGAGCGGCGTACTGTCCGCAGGCTTCCGGTTGCCGATGACCCGTCGCGAAGAGCGCGAACTGGGCCTTGAGATTGAAAGAGACATCATCGGGCTGCTGGAACTGGACCACGTTGCCCACACCCCGGTCGAAGACCTTTCCTATGGCCTGCAGAAACGGGTCGAGTTGGCTCGCGCCTTGGTGATGAAGCCGAAAATTCTGCTTCTTGACGAGCCGGTCGCCGGGATGAACCGGGAAGAAAAGCGCGAAATGAGCCGCTTCGTTCTCGATGTCCGCCGTAACTGGCAGACAACGGTTCTTCTGATCGAGCACGACATGGGCATGGTCATGGAAATTTCCGACAAGGTGGTGGTGCTCTCTTTTGGCAAGCCGATTGCATCGGGCACACCCGACGAAATCCGAACCAATCCTGAAGTCATCAACGCCTATCTCGGCGTCGGGGATGAGGAAGAAACCTCATCGGTAGCGGCGGAATAGGGACCTGAACATGGCATATTTTCTAGAATACTCAGCAGTCGGAATCGCCGCAGGCGGCGTTTACGCGCTCATCGCTCTCGGCATCGTGGTGATTTTCAAATCTTCCCAGACTTTCAATTTCGCCGCCGGTGAAATGATGACGATGTCTGCCTATATATTCTACACAGCGGCCGTCACTTTCTCCTTCGGCATTTTCTTTGGCCTGGTTGCTGCGCTTGTCGGTTCGGTGATCATAGCGCTGCTGATTGAACGCTTTGCATTGCGGCCCATGGCCGGGCGCCCCTACATCGCTATTGTCATGGTCACCTTCGGCATCGGTTCGATCCTGCGCGGCATCATGGCGATGATCTGGGGAGCCAACGAGCTTCAGATCCCGGCGATCCTGGCCCGCGACCCTGTCTGGATCGGCGACCTGTTCATACCGGGCAAGACCGCCCGCGCCTTTGCCATAGCCGTCGTAATTGTCCTCAGCCTGATTGCCTTCCTGCGCTATTCCCGCGCCGGCGTGGCACTGCGGGCAGCGGCTGCTGACCAGATTACCGCCTATTCGATGGGGATAGACGTCCGCAAGATCGTGGCCTTTGCCTGGGCAATCGCGGCGATGACCGGCTGCATCAGCGGCATTCTTATGGCCAATGTGAATTCATTGACGCCACATCTCGGTGCCGTCGCACTCAATGTCCTGTCGGTGGTCATCCTTGGCGGCATGAACTCCATCGGTGGCGTCCTAGTGGCTGGCCTCATCATCGGCTGGCTTGAAGCCGTCACAGGCTTGTTCATTGGCAGCGAATTCCGCGAAATCACCCCTTACATCCTCGTCCTTCTGGTGCTGCTCTTCCGGCCCACCGGTCTGTTTGGCGCCAAGGAAATCGAGCGAATCTGATGGCAAATTCAACAACCACAACCGTTCCAGCTTCCCGCCCATCAGCCAGACAAGGCCTGTATTGGAACAGCACGTTTCTGGCGCTGCTCCTGATCTTGCCGCTGGTTGCCCCGCGATACTGGATCTACTTCGCCTGCATTTTTGGCATCAATGTCATTGCGACCCATGGTCTCAACATCATGATGGGCTATACCGGCCTGCTGTCGCTTGGCCATGCTGCCTTCCTCGGTGTCGGGGCCTATACAACAGCACTGCTGCAGATCCATCTGGGCCTGCCGGTCTACATCACACTGCCGCTGGCCGGACTTGCCGCTGCGGTGATCGGGATCGGATTCGGCCTGCCGTCACTGCGCATCCGCGGCCTCTATCTGGTTATTGCCACCCTGGCCGCACAGTTCATCCTGCAATTTGTTTTCGTTCACTGGGAAAGCGTTACCAATGGCGATGTCGGCCTCACCGTGGCACCGCCAGAAGTGCTGGGAATGGCACTCAATACCGAAGGCCGCATCTACTACCTGATCCTCTTCGTAGCGGTTTGCGCGACATTGTTTGCCGTCAACGTGATCAAATCCCGCGTCGGCCGCGCGTTCATCGCCATCCGCGAACGCGACTTGACTGCTGAAGTGCTCGGCGTCGAGATCGTCTGGTACAAGCTCGTGTCGTTTGCCTTGGGTTCATTTTACGCAGGCGTCGCTGGGGGGTTGCTGGTTTACTTCAACCACACCGTCAACCCCGAGCAGTTCGGTCTGATGCAATCCGTATTCTTCCTGTCAGCAGTGATCATCGGCGGAATGGGATCAACACTGGGAGCCATTCTCGGTGCCCTGTTCATGACCCTGATGCCGGAGGCACTCAGCCAGGTCGTGCTCAGCACCGGCGATCTCTTTTCCATCGATACCGCGAGCTTCCTTGTGCCGCTCCGCGAGACAATTTTCGGGTTCCTGATGGTGGCCTTTCTGATCTTCGAACCTCGCGGAATCGCCCACATCTGGGCACGCATCCGCCAAAACTATCTGCGCCGCAATACCGCGCAGTAACAAGCTTCGGCTGCCATTTGGCAGACGAAACGGGAGCAACCTGCGATCACCTGATCGCAACAAGTGGAGGAAACCATGCAGAAAAGACGCAATTTTCTAATCTCGGCGGCAGCCGCCCTGACGATGACCGGCGCAGCCGGCGGTATCGGCTCGGCATTTGCCCAGGAAGACACCATCAACTGGAGCGTCCATGTCGATTTGACCGGACCTGCTTCCTATGGCGGCATCCCGCAGGGCGAAGGCTTCACGTCCTATGTTGACTGGGTCAACAGCAATGGCGGCATTCGCGGACGCAAGATCGACCTGCAGATCCACGACACCACCTTCAAGCCCGATGTTGCCATTGCGACCTACAAGAAGGCACTGGCAGCCGGACGCGTCGACTACGTCTTCGGTGATTCCACCACGATGATCCAGGCGATTTCGCCTGAAAACAACGTCACTCAGAAAATCCTGACCGGCGGCGGATCATTCGCATCCGAACTCGCCGACAAGGAAAACTATCCCTACTATTTCGTTGCCGGTGCAACCTACGGCAACCAGCTCGAACTGCTGGTCGACTATGTGGCACAATCAGCTGGCAAGGACGCCAAGCTGGCCATCATGCATTCCAGCATTTCGCTGGGACGTGACGGTATCGAGCAAGCAAAGGCGCGTGCTGAAAAGCTTGGCATCGAAGTAGTGCTCATACAGCAGACAAAGTTCATGGAAACCGATGTCAGTGCTTTCGCCCTGGCTATCCGGCAGGCTCAGCCGACCCATGTTCTGGTCCACGGCTATTCCTTTGCCGTCTGGCCCGAGGTTATCCGCCTGGTGCGCGACTACGGAATGGATGAGACTGTCTTCATGGGGTCCATGTGGCAGAACGAGCATGAAAAGGTTCTGGAACTGGCTGACATCGCTGAAGGCCTCGTTGGCATCAACGTGTTCAACGTCAACTCCAAGACCACCGATGGCGAGATGATGAAAATCATCAACGACATCCAGGTTGCCAAGAACCCGGATTTCGACGGCTACGTGCGTCTCGGCTTCCTCGATGGCTGGATGAACGGCATGATGGCCACCAAGGCTTTCGAAATGGTCATTGATGAAGGCAAGGAAATCAACGGCACCAATCTTGCTGCTGCCATGGCCAGCATCAAGGACTGGGACACCGGCGGAATGGTCGGCGCACCTGTGACCATGACCGGTCAGCAAGTCGGACTCGGTCAGGTTATCCGCTGGAGTAATGTCGATGGTGAGTGGACTCCTGTTCCTGTCTCCGACTGGATGAAGGTTAACTGAGTCATGGCGGCTGCTCTCGAAATCCAGAATCTCGAAGTTGTCTATCAGGGCGTCATTCAGGCACTCGCAGGCGTCAGCCTGCACGTGCCGGAAGGCAGCATCGTCGCCTTGCTTGGAGCCAACGGCGCCGGCAAGACGACAACCCTCAAGGCCATCTCCGGGTTCCTTCCGCTTGAGAACGGCCGCGTGACCAGCGGCTCAATCCGCATCGGAGGCGAAAATATCGCCAAACTCGCGCCGCACACCATCGTGCGGCGCGGAACCTTCCATGTCCGTGAAGGCCGCCATGTCTTTACAGACATGACAGTCGAGGAAAACCTCATTGCATCTACCTTTGCCCAGCGTACTGCGCGGGTGAGGAAAGAGGCATTCGACGAGGTCTATTCCTTTTTCCCGATCCTTTCGCAACGACGGCATCAGCCGTCCGGCTTGCTGTCGGGCGGTGAGCAACAGATGCTCGCCATCGGACGTGCGCTGGTCGCGGATCCGAAGATCATTCTGCTTGACGAACCATCGCTCGGTCTCGCCCCGCTGATCGTCAAGAACATTTTCGAGATCATTTCCCGCATCAACAGGGAAAAGAAAGTGTCCATGCTGCTGGTGGAACAAAATGCCAGCATCGCGCTCAAATATGCCAGCTACGGTTACGTTCTGGAGAACGGCCGTGTGGCGCTCGAGGGCACAACACGTGACCTCGCCGAAAACGATGACATCCAGAAACTCTATCTCGGTATCGATACCGACAAAGTAGCCTGAACCGCTCTGCGAGCCGTCAGGTCGCGCCTCCCAAGCGCAATAAAGGCGACGCAAATTGCGTCGCCTTTATGGTTTTCACAGCATCGGTTGAAGGCATAGAGCCACTCAACATGAAATGGAATCGTGTGATCGCCGGGGTTTCATCATCTCTGACAAGGAGCATGCATTGACGTGGCGCCAGCGCCGCTACAGCATCGGTCACGAAACGTGAATCAGGTGGGATTCCATTTCGTTCGGTTTCATGGTTGTTTCGGGAATGGAGGTGTCTCATGGGCAAACCGCATTCCGTAGATATCCGAGCACGGGTCATTGCTATGGTTGAGGCCGGGCATTCCTGCCGGGCAGCAGCACGTCGTTTCGCCATCGGCGACAGCACGGCGATCCGTGTCATGCAGCATCGCCGCAAGACCGGGTCTGTGTCGCCACCGCGCCAAGGCCGCCCGCCGGGCGGCGGCAAGCTTGCGGCTTACCGCTCCTTCCTGATTGCCGAAGTCGAGAAAAAGCCCGATATCACGATGCCGGAATTGGTCGACAAGCTTGACGAGACGCATTGCGTTCGCGTTCCGCCATCGTCCCTGTCGCGCATTCTGGTGGCGGAAGGGTTCACATATAAAAAAAGCGCTGATGGCATCCGAACGCGCCCGCGCGCCAGTGCGGCTTTCTCGTGATGTCTGGATCGCCAAGCGACAGCCGAGGATGCGGCTCGAACCGCATCGTCTTGTCTTCATTGATGAAACATCGGTGAATACGAAAATGGTGCGTCTTCGCGGGCGCTGCCCGCGCGGTGAGCGGCTGCATATGGATGCACCATTCGGTCATTGGGGCACGCAGACCTTCATCGCCGCCCTGCGCTGCCATGGCCTGACCGCTCCGTGGATCATTCACCACGCCATGAACCGCATATCCTTCGACACCTACGTCGAGACACAACTCGCCCCGACCCTATCGCCCGGCGACGTCGTCATCCTGGATAACCTCGCCGTTCACAAAAGCGAAAAAGCCGCCGAGATCTTGAAGGAAAGCAAAGCCTGGTTCCTGTTCCTTCCGTCCTACAGCCCAGATCTCAATCCCATCGAAATGGCTTTCTCGAAGAGCAAGGCACATCTGAGAGCCGCGGCCGCCAGAACATTCGACGCGCTTTCAGACGCACTTGGCTCTATCTGCCATCTCTTCGAAAGAACCGAATGCTGGAACTATTTCAAGGCAGCAGGCTATGCGCCGGATTAAACGTACGATGCTCTAGCTCTGCGCAACGCAGTTCGGGGTGCGAAAGGAAAAGCCCGCACCATTGCGTCCCCGAGGCCGTGTTTGTCGAAGCCGACAAACTCTCACGCCTGGATGAATTTTCTACGTCAGCGTCGTCAAACCCTCGCACGATGCGCTTCATCGCAGCTGCAGTGTTTTCCTGGCTGACGCGGAAGATCCATTCCATCAAACTGTTTCCATTAAGAGATGAACGGCTCTCATCAGTACAGCGAAATGCCCATCGAACGTCCGCCATCAAGGGTCATGATCTGTCCGGTGACATTCTGTGTGCGCGGATTTGCAAAAAATGCAATGCCGTTGGCAATATCCTCGGGCTGGCCTAGCGCCTTTGTCGGCTGCTTGGCGATCAGTTCCTGCTGGCGTTCCGGTGCAAGGGAACGGAACATGTCCGTCTCGATCAATCCCGGCGCGACCGCGTTCACGAAGATGCCGCGCTCGGCCAGGTCGATGGCCGAACTGCGTGTCAGACCAATGACGCCGGCCTTGGACGTCCCGTAGGCAGGGTGTGCATAGCCCGCCAGATACGCCCGCGAGGCGACGTTGATGATCCTGCCACCGCGGTTCATGCGCTTGATGGATTCCTGCATGACGATGAACGTGCCGACGACATTGACCTCGTACATCTTGCGGAAATCGTCCTCGGTGGTCGCGTCGAACTTGCCGTCCCAAAACACCGCTGCATTGTTGACCACGACATCGAGGCGCGGCAATCCCGCCACCATCGCCGCCACCGCGGCGCGGTCTGTAATAGAAAGCGCATGGTGTTCAACCGATCCACCAGCCGCCTTCAGTTCATTGGCCACGGTCGCCAGCGGTTCAGCTTGCAGATCGACCATGACGACATGAAATCCATCCTCCAGCAAACGACGGACTGTTGCGAGGCCGATACCCTGACCGGCGCCGGTAACAAGTCCTACTTCGGTATTCTTACTCATTTGCTTTCCTTACCCGTCGACCGACATCACAAAAGTTTCGGTCAGGCCACCATCGACCATCAGCACGTGGCCATTCATATAGCTTGAAGCCTTGGAGGCCATGAAGGCGACTACGCCACCGGCCTCATGTGGGTCACCCCAGCGGCCCAGCGGAATGCGGCTGGAGACACCCTTCTCATAGCCCGGACGGGCAAGAATGGTATCGTTGATTTCGGTCAGGAAGTAACCCGGCGCCATCATGTTGCATGTGACGCCCTTGGCGCCCAACTCGGCCGCCAGCGCACGTGTCATGCCTGCCAGGCCATGCTTGCTGGCCACGTAGGACGTGACGTTCTCGCGCCCGACTACGGCCAGGGCTGATCCGACATTGACGATACGCCCGTAGCCCTGCGGCACCATCAATCGAGCCGCCTCGCGGCACAGCACATAGGTGGCGCGCACATTGGTACCCATCACCCGGTCCCAGGTGGCCGTGGTGGCCTCGGCCAGTGGTTCCCAGGCATTGATGCCTGCATTGTTGACCAGAATGTCGAGCCGCCCCTCAGCCTCACCGATTTCTCGGATGGCAGCGATACAGGCGTCAATGTCTGCCAGGTCAAACGCTCGGGTTTCGACATCGTGGCCCTCCGACCGCAGCACGGCCGCGGACTTTTCGAGCTGCTCGACCCCACGCGCGGTCATATACACCTTGGCACCCGATTCAGCGATGGCACGCGCCATTTCGAAGCCGAGGCCGCGTGATGAACCTGTCACCACTGCGACCTGGCCTTCAAGAGAAAATCTGTTGATCATGTTCCGGGCTCCTCAGGCGGCAAGCTGAAATTTGAAGGTCGATGAAATGCCGCCATCGACATGAATGACCTGTCCAGTCACGAAGCTCGACGCTCCCGAAGCCAGATACACCAGAGTCCCGATGAGTTCCTCCGGATTGCCCCAGCGCTCCATCGGCGTAACCCCGGAAACCGCTTCCACATAGCCTTCCCGGCCGGTGATCGCAGCGTTGATGTCGGTAACGAAATAGCCCGGTGCAATGACATTGGCGGTGATGTTCTCACGGCCCAGTTCAGCGGCCAGCGATCGTGTCAGGCCGACAATCGCCGACTTGCTGGCGCAGTAGGCGTGCAGCTTGGCCCGGCCGACGGTGGAAAGCACCGAACCGATGTTGATGATACGGCCGCCATTTCCGCCCTTCCGCATCAGCGCGGCGCATTCCTGCGCCATGATGAAGGTTGCCTTCACATTGGTGTCCATCGTGCGATCAAAATCTTCCAGATCACTCTCGAGAACCGGCTGCCAGTTGATGATGCCGGCATTGTTGACGCAGATATCGACCCGGCCAACATTGTCTGCAAGCGACTGGATGCCGTTGCGAATGGCACTTTCATCCGAAAGGTCAATTGGCAGCACCGTGGATAGGCCGCCATCAGCGGCAATCTCCGCACTGACCGATTCCAGCTTGGTTTTGTCACGCGCGATCAACACGACATGCGCGCCTGCTGCTGCCAGCCCCTTCGCCATGGTGCGCCCCAACCCGCGGCTGGCGCCGGTGATGACGGCAACTTTGCCCTTCAACGAGAACATTTCCAACATTCTAATCCTCCTCCGCCGCTGATGCGGTTATGCAGCTTGAACCTAGATTTGGCCGTAGAGTTGCCGCAGCCGGACCTTGTCGATCTTGCCACTCGGCAGCTTGACGATTTCATCGACAAAAGTGATGTGACGCGGTTTCTTGTAGCTGGCGATCTGGGTCTTGCAGTGTTCAATCAGGTCTTCGGCGGACACCTTCGCGCCAGGCTTGAGCACCACGATCGCCATCACCGCCTCGCCCCATTTGGCGTCACGAACTCCAATCACCGCGACTTCAGAAACCTGATCGTGAAGGATCACCGCTTCCTCGACTTCACGGGAATAGATGTTCTCGCCACCGGAAATGATCATGTCCTTCTTGCGGTCGACCAAATAGAGGAACCCCTCATGATCGACCTTGCCGACATCACCGGTATGGACCCAGCCGTCACGCAGCGTATCGATCGTTGCGGCAGTGTTGTTCCAGTAGCCCTTCATGACGCCGGGGCTGGTCAAAAGAATCTCGCCGACCTCGCCGGTGGGGAGATCCTTGCCCGCATCATCAACGATGCGAAGACCGACACGCGGGGAAGCCTGGCCTACCGAAGTCAGAATTTCAAGATCGCGCGCATTGCCATTGGGCTTGTGCTGATGCGCCAGCAATGTGGTCCCGAGCCCTTCGGTCTGGCCGAACTGTTGCTGGAACACCGGACCAAACACCTTCAACCCGTGCTTGAGCACAGGCAGCGGCATCGGCGCCGCCGCATAGACGATCATGCGCAGGCTCGATGTGTCGGTGGCACCGGCGCGGGGAGACTCGAGCAGCATCTGGATCATGGTCGGCGCCATATGCGTGACCGTGATTTTCTCGTCTTCAATGGCGTCGAGAATTGCCTCGGGATCGAAACTGGGCAACAGCACAACAGTGCCAGCGCGCCAGTGCTGTGACAGTTGAATGACCTTGGCGCCGATATGAAACAGCGGCATCATGATCAGGATCCGGTCATCGGCACACATGCGTTGATCGGACCCGAGAATCTCGGCAGCTGCGCATTGGCCGGCATGGGTCAACATCACGCCTTTTGGTCGTCCGGTCGTGCCGCTTGTATAGATCAGATAGGCAATGTCATCGGGCTTGGGACGAAACGGCGCCCCTTCGGAATCTCCGCCAGCGAGCACATCCTCGTATGCGGATGCGCCCTCAGCGTCACCACCGATGCAGACATAATGCTCCACCGACGTCAGTTGATCCTTCATCGCCGCGACCGTTTCCGCATAGGCCGCCTCGAACACCAGAACCTTCGCCCCGCCGTCATTGATGATGTAGACCATCTCCGGAATTGCCAGCCGCCAATTGACAGTGGCGGTGATGAAACCGGCCATTTCACAGGAGCCATAGACCTCCTGGAATTCCATGCGGTTCTGGCTGAGAATGCCGACACGGTCCTGGCGCTTCAGACCCAGGCGTTGCCAGGCACTGGCGAGCCGGGCCGCACGGCTGCGAAATTCGGCATGGGTAACGCGTTGCTTCCCGAACACGAAAGCGGTGTGGTCGGGGAATTTCAACGCATTGTTGTCAAGCATGTCGGCAAGGGTCTGCGGAATTTTCATCTGTCGAATTTCCAGAGGTTATTCGGTTTCAGGGTCAAAAAGGGGTTTGCGCTTGTCCTTGAAGGCGGCGAGCCCCTCTTGGAAATCATCAGTGGCAAAACACAATGGTTGTGCCATTGCCTCAAACTCCAGCACCGCCATCGGATCATCAGCATATTCGAGCATGCGCTTGGTCAAAGCCATGGCATGGGACGGGAACGCGGCCAGTTGCCTTGCCCTTTCCATCGCCTTGGCCTCAACCTCTTCATCAGCAACGACCTCATCGGCGATGCCTTCGCGCAAGGCGTCCGCACTGCCGTAACTGCGGGCATACAACAGCGCCTGCCGGGCCCGGGCAAAGCCCATCCGCTTGGGCAATGTGTAAGCAATGGCAAAATCGGGCACCAGTCCGACCCGGAAGAACGGAAAGCCGATGCTGCCTGATTCTCCCATGACGATGGTATCGCATATCAACGCCAAACCTGCGCCGGCGCCAACTGCATGGCCTTTGACTTCGGCGATTATCGGCTTGTCATTGGCCAGCAGCAACCGCGCCAGACGATGGGCGGAAACTATACGCTGGCGGCCGACCTTGGGATCGGACAGAGTGTCCATCTTGGAAAGGTCGCCGCCTACCGAAAAATCCTTCAGCGCCGATGCAATCATCAGCACCCGCGTCTTCGGATCCAGCAAAAGCTGTTCCAGCGCGCTCAGAAGTTCGCCACGCAACTCTTCCCCCATCGCATTGCGCGCCGAGGCGTGATTCATCACAAGCCGGACAATGCCCCGTTCATGACGTTCCACTTGAATAAACTTCATTTCGTCCTCCCCAGACGCTGCACTGATTGCCGCAAGGCTACACCAAAGAAAAACCTAACACCAGTTAGAAAATATGATTTATCGATCAGTTGTTAGAAAATGGCGCGGCACTGATTGTCATAATTCGATCCGAAAGATATAAGCGGTTCAAAGGGCGTCCCTCATGACAAAAAAGCCGACCAAGTCAGAAGTTTCACAAAAACGGGTGCTCGATGCTGCGGCAAAGATCTTCCGTGACAATGGTTATGCAGGAACGACCATGCGCGCCATTGCCGATGAAGCTGATTTAAAGGCTGGCAGTATCTATTACCACTACAAATCCAAGGATGAACTCATCAGTGCGGTGCTCGATCTGGGCATTCATGCTGTGTCTGATTCGGTGAAGAGTGCGCTGGATAACCTTCCTGAAACCGCTACCGGGCGCCAGCGAATCGAAACCGCGGTCTATGCTCACCTGTCCGCCATCATCGAGTACGGAGACTATACGCTGGCAACACGCCGAGTGTTTGGTCAGGTCCCCGAAAGCATCCGGCTCAAGAACATGCGCCTGCGCGACCTCTATGGCACCATTTGGCAGGAAATCCTGATGGGCGCCAAGGAGCGGGGCGAGTTCCGGCCAAGCGCCAACATCACACTGGCCCGACTTTTCATTCTCGGCGCCCTGAACTGGACGGTTGAATGGTTCAAACCAGGCGGCCGCAGCATCGACGAGGTCGCACGGGAATTCAGTTCTGTCGTTGTCGAAGGTTTGATGCGACACGAACCCGGCACGACTGACGCCTGATTACCGGCAGGGGGCTTGCGCCCCCTCTCCAGTCGGGTCTCAGTCGCGACCGAGGATATGATCCGAAATGATCCGCATCTGAATTTCCGACGTTCCCTCGAAAATTTTCGTCAGCCTCGCATCGCGCCAATGCCGCTCGACGGCGTTGAGAGTCGTATAGCCGCCGCCGCCCAGTATCTGCAGCGCTTCACTCGTCACCCGCTCAGACATCTCGCTGGCGAACAGCTTGACCATCGAAGCCTCCTTGTCGCAGCGCACGCCCTGGTCGATTTTCTCGCACACTGAATACATCAGCGCTCGCGCCGCCTCGATCTCGGTGGCCATGGTCGCAATCTTGAAACGGATGGCCTGAAAGGACGAGATTGAAGCGCCAAATTGCCGCCGCTGCTTGGAGTACTCAATGGCATCGTTGAGACCTGCCTGCGCCAGCCCGATCGAGCGCGCGGCAGTGTGTGCCCGCGCCGTCTCCAGACCCGCTGTCGCAAGGTAGAACGCCTTGCCTTCTTCGCCGACCATCTTGTCCGCAGAGACCCGGCATTTGTCGAAGGCAAGTTCCCAGGTGGTCCAGCCGTGGTAACCGATCTTGGGAATGGTGTTGCCGGACACGCCCTTCGGCAGTTCTCCACGCGGCTTTTCAACCATGAAGGCCGAAATACCGCGGTGGCGTGCCTTGGGATCGATTGTTTCTCCGGTGCGCGCAAAGACCAGAATGAAGTCCGCACCATCTGCAAAGGTGCACCAGTATTTGTTGCCGGTGATTTCCCACTCGTCACCGACCCGTTTCGCCCGGCATGAAATGTTGGCGACATCGGACCCCGCGTCCGGCTCCGACAGCGAGAAGGCTCCAAGAAATTCGCCTCTGGCCATCTTCGGAAGGTAATGTGCCTGCTGGTCCGGCGTCATGTATTTGAGCGACCCGATCAGCGCATTGCCTCGGGCGATCAGACTGGCAACACTCATCCAGCCGCGGGCCAATTCTTCGGCCACCAGGCAATATTCAAAGGCGCCAAGACCAAGACCGCCATACTCTTCCGGGATCAGAATGCCGAAATAACCCAACTCGGCCATCTGGTCGATCATTTCGCGGGGGATGTCGCCCTTGACAGGGTCGAGCCTGTTGGCCGCCGGCAGCACCACATTTCGGGTGAATTCGCGCGCCGATTCCTGGATCATGCGGTGTTCATCGGACAGTTCAGGCATAGGCAGACTCCTCCGGGGGCAACTGACCCTGGCCGAGCGAGCGACCGCCGTCGACAATCATGACCTGCCCTGTAATGTAGATGTTTTCCGGTGACGCCAGAAACGACACCGCGCGTGCGATATCTTCCGGCTGACCGATGCGTCCCAGCAATTGAAGTCCCAGCATGGCCTGCTGGCGTTCCTCGCTCATGTAATGCAGCATGTCGGTATCGACGACGCCGGGGGCAATTGCGTTGACGCGAATATCGCGTGGCGAAAGATCGATGGCCATCGACCGCGTCAATCCGACAACCGCAGTTTTGGAGGCGGCGTAATGCGCCATTTGCGGGGCGCCGGCAAAAGAACGTGAGGCGATATTGATGATGCGACCACCATTGCGCATCCGCCGTGCGCCCTCCTGGGCGACGACAAATGTACCCACGACATTGATATCGAATGCCTCGCGGAAATGATCCTCGGTCAGGTCTTCAAACCGGTGCGTGCTGGTAATGGCGGCATTGTTGACGATGACATCAAGTGGTGCCGCACGGTCCATCAGCGCGCCAATTGCGTCCCGGTCGCGGATATCGGCAACATCCGTGACGATGTCGGCTCCCTCACTGCGGAGCCTCTCGCCAAGTTCGTGAACACTCTCCAGCCGGTCGATCGCGATCACTTTGTAGCCATCAGCCACCAGTCGTTCGACAATGCCACGGCCGATGCCTTTGGCGGCGCCGGTTACAAATGCGGTTCCTAGGTGTTTGTCTGTCATTTGTTTCTCCGCGTCATGGCCAGGATTTCGTCAAGCGATGTGGCCTCGTCCAGCCTGGTGAGTTGCTCCAGCAGTTGCCGTGCCTCATCACCACCGAGAACCGGCTCGACCAGGGCGATGAACTTGCTTTCCAGCTTGCCCTGCTGGCGCGCCAGATCACTGTCCGGAATCCCGGCATCATAACTGGCTGAATAGCTGACACCATCGATCGTTTCGATCGTCACCTCGGCTTTTGCCTCAGGAAAAGTCTCGTCGAACACGATTGTCGCCATGTCTCTGAGGCGAACCAGTTCAGGGTCCTGTGTCGCTGCATCGGTGAAGCAGGTAATGGCTGAGGTATTGCGCCCGGCCAATGCCATCGCCACCGTCAGCCGCAGACTGAACTTCGCCTCAAGCCCGGTAGCAGGAGCAGCCAGATTGCAGACCCGGTCGGTGACCGGCGCCACACGGATGGTGACGCCGCCAATGGCATTGGTCGACACACCGTTCTTGTCGCGCAATTGTATACCGGCCTCGATTGCTCCGTGGGTAAGGTAGCAGGAGGCGTGGTACTTGAAGAGATTGCGGCGGAGGTGGAAATCGAGCGGTTCAGGCTGCATGGCCTCGTCCGGATTGAAATCCACGCTCTGAGTCGCGGCCAGTCCCTGGGCGCATTCCAGCGCATCCTGGCGGCTGGTGAAGCCGCGTGCAGCGAGGCGCGCCGCCGAAAGCCCGTTCTGTGCGGCACGTCCGGCATGAAGCGGCTTGCACATGGTGCCGAACATGGATTTGAGGCCCGAAGCCAACGTCGCGGAAATGCCATACGCCGTAGCGGTCGCGTCGACATCAAGGTCCAGAAGCCGTGCACAGGCAGCAGCGGACCCGACGCTTCCCACCGTTGCGGTGGCGTGAAATCCGTGGCCGTAATGGCTCGGGCTCATCAGTTCGCCGGTGCGGCAGGCGACTTCGTAACCAGCAACAAAGGCCTCGATCAGTGCCTTCGGGGAAGCATTGCGGGTTTCGGCCAGCGCCAGCAGCCCGGGCAGGATCGACACCGTCGGGTGGCCGAGAATGGCCATGTTGACGTCGTCGAAATCCAGTGCGTGGGACGCGGTGCCGTTGATCAGTGCCGCGTTGACTGCCGATGTCCGCTCGCTGGAGCCGACGAGTGTGGCAACAGGCGCAGCCCCATCCTCAAGAACATCTTCCCGGAGAATCGTTACCGCAGGTTCGGATGCACCGGATATCGTGACTGCGAACCAGTCGATGATACATTGCCGCGCAACCGAGACTGCAGCCTCCGGAAGGTCGTCAAAATTGATGGCTGCAGCCCGGTCGGCAAGCCAGCGGGTGACCGCGGGTGGAGGAGCCTGCTCAAGCATTGCCGGTGCTCTTCGGAGCAGGAGCTCCATGAACCTTGCGCAGCACGGTCTTGTTGATCTTGCCGCTCGGCAGTCTTGGCAGCTCATCGACAAAGATGATGCTCTTTGGCTTCTTGTAGCTGGCAATTTGGGTCTTGCAGTGGGCGATCAGATCCGCTTCTTCCACTGCTTCGGATGCCACCACCACAGCGCGGACCGTTTCGCCCCAATATTCGTCCGGAACCCCGATAACAGCGGAATCAAGCACAGCAGGATGAGTGGCCAGCGCCTCCTCCACTTCACGCGAATAGATGTTCTCGCCGCCGGAGATGATCATGTCCTTCTTGCGGTCGACGAGATAGAGGAAGCCCTCCTCATCAAGGTAGCCAAGATCTCCGGTGTAGTACCAGCCGTCCCTGAGTGCCGCGATCGTAGCCGGGCTGTTGTTCCAGTAGCCCGCCATATGCGTCGCTGTCTTGGTCAGGATTTCTCCCGGCTGATTGACCGGCAGTTCATTGCCCTCTTCATCAGCAATCCGGATATCGACATTGGGCGCTGCCTGTCCAATTGATGTCAGGCGTTTGAGATCCTGCGCGGTGCCGTCCGGCTTGTGCTGGCGCTTGTGCAAAGTCGTGCCGCCGCCTTCAGTCATGCCGTAAAGCTGCAGGAACACCGGCCCCAGCAGTTCGAGCCCGCGACGCAACACCGGTCCGGGCATCGGCGCTGCCGAGTAGCATATCGTATGCAGGGAAGACAGATCGAGTGTCTCCACGCCCGGGACAGAAAGCACGGCCTGCACCATCGTCGGCGCCAGGTGCGTCAGCGTGATGCGCTCCCGTTCGATGGTCGCAACCACCTCTTCGGGTTTGAAATCGTAATGGAACACGACTGTTGCGCCGCGCAGATGGGCACCGAGTTGTAGAAAGCGAGAACCGACGTGAAACACCGGCATCATCAGTTGCATCCGGTCGCTGACGATCACGCCAAGCTCGGTCGCCATCAGCTGCGCCACATTGATTTCGGCGCGATGCGTCCGCATCACGCCCTTTGGACGACCAGTAGTGCCGCTGGTGTAGATCAGGTGCATGATGTCATCGGGCGTCGGGCGCGACGGAGCCCCTGACGGGTCGCCGGATGCAAGGAAGGCCTCGTAGGAAAGGGCCCAGTCAGGCGCGTCTCCGCCGAAGCAGACATAGGTTTCAATATGCGGCTGGTCGTGCCGCAACTGCTCCATTGTCTCCGTATAGCGGGCTTCGAAAAACAGCACACGAGGCGTGGAATCATTGAGGATATAGGCCATCTCAGGCGGCGCGAGGCGGAAGTTCACCGTTGTGACGATGTAGCCCGCGAGTTCACCGGAACTGTAGATCTCCATGAACTCGCGTGTATTCTGGGCGAGGACCGATATCCGGTCCTGCCTTCGTACACCGAGATTGTAGATGGCCGAGGCCAATTGCTGTGCGCGGTCATGGTGCTGCCGGAAACTGATCCGGTCATCGCCGATCACCCAGGCCAGTTCGTCAGGGAATTTGTAGGCATTGTTGCGCAGGATATCGCCAAGAGTGTCGATCATGCAGTTTCCTCCCCATGTAACCGCCGGCGTCAGGACTTCGGGAGCCCCATGCGGTTTGCAATGTTGTTTTTCTGGATGGCTGTCGAGCCGCCGATGATCGGCATCAGCAGCATGTCACGGACATAGCGCTCCATGTCAAAGCCCTTGGCATAGCCATAGGCGCCCATGATTTTCTGACACGTAAGCACGATTTCAAGACCGAGTTCGCAGACATACATCTTGGCCATCGATGTCTCGGCGCTGCAGGGCAGATTGTTGTCAGCCAGCCAGCAGCCGCGATAGAGCATCAGCCGCGCCGCCGCGAGCTTGGTCTGAACCTCTGCCAGCATATGCCGGATCGACTGGACCGAGCAAATCCGGCTACCGAACTGCTTGCGCTGCTGCGAGTACTCCCAGGCATCATCGACCGCCTGTGCCGCAATCCCGAGCGCCATCGCGGCGACTTCAAGCTTTTCGACCTCGAGCGCAGGACCAGCAAGCCGGGTCCAGCCATTGTTCCAGCCGTCTTCGCCTCCGACCACGTCATCAATGGAAATCTCGACATCGACCAGCGAGACATCATTGGTGTTCAGCCCACGCGCACCCATTGCCGGAATGTGCGTAAGCTCGATGCCCTTGGCATTTGTAGGAATGAGCACCAGCGACAGGTTCTTGTAACGCGCATCCGGTTCGCCACTGCGCACCAGCGCATAGATGTAATCTGCGATCTCCGCCCCGGAACACCAGCGTTTGGTGCCGTTGATGATCACCTTGTCGCCACGACGCTCCGCACGAGTGCGAACACTGGCCAGATCCGAGCCGACATCGGGTTCGGACAGCCCGTAGGCAAACAGCAACTGGCCATCAGCGAGCTGCGGCAAAAGCCGCTGCTTCTGCTCCTCGCTGCCAGACGCGAGAATATTCATGCTGCCATAGCAGGAGTTCATCAGATACAGCGTGGCAATCACCATCGAGCGCCGCGACAATTCCTCGACGGCAACCATGGTGCCGAGCACATCGCGACCGGTACCGCCAAACGATTCAGGCACTGTCATGCCACATATGCCGAGGTCTCGAATATGCTCCATCAGGGCGCGGGGGACCTTGTCCTCCTCGTCCCATTTCGCCATCTGTTCACGCGTTGCATGCCGGTCAAGCATTCGCCGAATGCTCTCGCGAAGCATGCCGATGTGTTCGGGTTCACCGAAATCCATTATCTTCTCCAAAACGACCAGGGCAGGCCTTCAGTGCGCAGGCGCTTGCCGGATCAAAGTCCGGTGAACTTCGGCTTGCGCTTTTCGCTGAAGGCGTTGATCGATTCCAGGTGGTCCTGGCTGCGGTTGGTCAGCGCCTCATAGGCCATGCAGGTGTCCATCATCGTATGAGCCAACTGCTTGAGGCCGATATTGATGGCGGTCTTGGTGTATTTGATCGACTTCATCGCGCCATTGCCGAGCTTCTTGGCCATGGCATCAACCTTGGCATCAAGTTCGTCTGCAGGCACTGAGTAGTTGATCAAGCCCATCGCCTGAGCATCCGGAGCGGTGATCAGATCACCGGTCATCAGATATTCCTTGGCCTTGGCATAGCCGATCGCCTGCGGCCAGATTACTGCACCGCCGTCGCCTGCTGCAAGGCCGACGCGCACATGCGGGTCACCGATGCGGGCATGGTCAGCGGCGATGATGATGTCGCAGAACAGTGCCATTGTTGCACCGAGACCAACGGCATCGCCGTTCATCTTGCAGATGATCACCTTGTCGCAATCAAGAATGCCGAATACGACGCGCTTGGCTTCGTTGATCGACCGGTCAAACATCTCCGTATCTTCATACATTTCGCGCATGCCGACGATGTCGCCGCCAGCCGAAAATGCTTTGCCGGCACCGGTGAAGATGACAACATCGATCGAATGGTCGAGGCCCAGATCATAAAAGATGCGCGATGATTCTTCATGCATTTCTGCAGTCATGGCATTGAGCTGGGCCGGACGGTTCATCGTCACGGTCATGGTGCGGTCTTCCTGCTCGAACAGGAAATATTTGTAGCCTGAATAGTCTACGATCATTGGAAATCCTCCCGGATGAAATGATGGGCCCAGAAAGTGCCCGGCGCTTTTCTAACGATAGTTCGAAAACAGACCCAGTTCAAGCGCCAAATCGCTCCAGAGGCACAAGAAGTGCATCCAGCGCCACGACGCCCTGGCCGACAGGCAAGGCAATGACTGGGTTGAGGTCGATGGTTTCGATATTGTCACGGTGCGCCGCGGCAAACGCGGAGACCTTGACCAGAACATCAGCCAGCGCGTCGACATCAGACGGCGGCGCGCCGCGAACGCCCGACAACAGCGCACGTCCGCGGATCTGGTCGATCATCGACAGCGCTTCCTTCCTGTCAAAAGGCACAAGCCGGAATGCGACATCCTTGAGCACCTCGACATGAACGCCACCGAGACCGAACATCACCACCGGACCAAACACCGGGTCACGACTGACACCGATGATGGTTTCCACGCCCTTGCCGGCCATCGGCGCAACCAGGACACCTTCGATCCGCGCGTCCGGGCAGTGTTCTGCAGCTCGCGCGATCAGCAGGTCATAGCCGGCCATGACCTCGTCACGGTTGGCCGGACCGACCAGAACGCCACCGATCTCGGTCTTGTGTTCTATGTCGGGTGACACGATCTTCATCACTACCGGATAGCCGATGGCATCAGCAGCATCCCCGGCTGCGGCATTGGCAGTTACAAGCTTCTCGTCGAGAAACGGGATACCGGCCGCGCCCAAAATACCTTTGGCCTCATATTCCGAGACCGGTCCGGTGGCCAGTGACGCAACGGCGGCAATGCTGTCTGCAGCCTCACTATCAGCGGCGTCAAAAGCGGCATTGAAGCGCGTCAGCGCCGACACCGCCAGCACCGCACGATCGGCATCTTCGAACACCAGAAACCCGTTTTTCTCGTAGGAACGGACCGTTTCCTCGTCAGCGATCATTTCCATCACCACAAGCCTGTCCGGAAACGCCGCGCAGCCATCTGTAATGGCCTTGCGCAAGGGCTCTGCCAGAGTGCGAGTAGTCGGAACCGTCGAGAAGAAGCCGATCAGCGCGTCGTAGCCACCCTGCTCCAGAATGACGTGCATGTTCTTTGACAAAAGGCTCATGTCGTTGAGAGCCTGTGCGGTGGTGTCGACCGGATTTTCGACCGTTGCAAATGGAAGCAGCGCCTTCAGTTCCTTCTGAGCTGCCTCCGGCATCGGCGCGACATCAAGACCATACCGTTCCGCCGAGTCCGAAATCACTACACCTGCGCCGCCCGAAAGGGTTACAACGCCAAGCTTGTTGCCTTTCGGAAAAATACCGCGGGTGCAGGCATAAGCGACATCGAGTTGTTCTTCTGTCGTCGCCGCGCGATGCACGCCGTACTGACGAAACAACGCGTCATAGACTGCATCGGAGCCTGCAAGCGACGCGGTATGAGAACTTGCCGCTTTGGCGCCGACCTCGGAACGACCGACTTTCATCATCACAACCGGCTTGCGGTTCTTCCGGGCCAGCGCCAGCGCTGCGCGGAACAGAGGTCCGTCGCGGACACCTTCCACATAGGCCATGATCACCTTGATGTCAGATTGTCCGGCCATCCAGTAAAGGCACTCTGCCACATCCACATCGGCTTCATTTCCGGTGGTGATCCAGTAGCTCACACCCATGCCACGCTTGCGGGCAAGAAAGGCAATGTGAGACCCGTAAGCCCCGCTCTGGCTGACGATACCGACCGGTCCGGGCGACGGCATCTCGCGGTCCAAAGACTGGGTGAAGGTGCCGAAGTATCCGATCTGTGAATTGAACATGCCAAGGCAGTTCGGGCCAAGAAGACGAAGCCCGCCTGCTTTTGCGATCGCTGTGATGCGATCTTGCACTGCCAGGCCATCCTCCCCGCTCTCGGCATAACCGGCCGAAAAGATCAACGCCGCGCGGACGCCTTTCTCGACACACTCAATCACTGCCTGTTCGGTCAGCGCTGCGGGCACTGCCAGCAGTGCCACGTCGGGAACTTCCGGCACATCGACAAGCGAGGCATAGGCCTTGACGCCCTGAACGGTTTCGCGATTTGGATTGACGGGATAGAGCGCGCCCTTGAAACCACCCTCGAGCAGATAGCGCAGCGGTCGACCGGAAATACGGTTGGGATCGTTGGAGGCGCCGAGAATGGCGATCGAACGCGGCCGGAACAGGTGATCGAGTCCGGTGGTGGGCGAGACGTGATTCATGTCGTATTCCTGTTCTGCCAAATCAGAAATTGACTCCGGAAGCCAGAAGCTCCCGAGCAATCGTGCGGCGTTGAATTTCGCTGGTCCCGTCAGGAATGCGCATCGACCTAGTGAACCGGTAGCCTTCTTCGAGCCGCAGTTCGTTGGTCAGCCCCATGGCTCCGTGGACCTGAATGCACCGGTCGAACACCCTGTTTGCTGCTTCAGTGCAGTGCAGTTTGACCATCGATGTTTCCGCGATTGAGCGGATGCCGAGCTCAAGTTTGGAGGCACAATCCATCAGCATTGTTTCCGCCGAGTAGATATCAAGCGCACTTTCGGCCAGCAAAATCTGGACTGCCTGGTGATCGCTGATCGGCTTGCCGAACGTCTTGCGCACCTTGGCATAGTCAAGCGCCTGGTTGAGCGCCCATCGCGCGAGCCCGATGCAGGTTGCAGACAAGCCAAGCCTGCCGGTATTGACGCCGTTCATCGCCACCTTGAGGCCCTGGCCTTCCGCGCCGAGCCGCTGGGCATCAGGCACCCGCACACCATCGAAAGACAGGATGCCGATTTCCGCCCCCAGATGACCCATCACGGGGATGGTGGAAACCACCGAGAACCCGGCCGATGCGGTTTCGACGAGGAAACCGGTAATCCCGCCTTTGCGCTGTGCCGCCAGTTCCGGGTCTGTCACCGCAAACACCATGACGTAATCCGCATAGGGTCCGTTGGTGATCCACTGCTTGGTACCAGTCAGGATCCAGTCATCGCCATCGCGCACGGCACGTGACTTCATGCCAAAAACATCAGAGCCGGCGTCGGGTTCACTCAGCGCAAAACACAAGGTCTTGTCACCGCTGGCGAGACCGGGCAGAAACCGCTCCCGCTGATCCTCCCCAAGGGCGGTCAGCACCGGGGACAAGCCGTTAGTGAAGGGCGACGGCACAACGACGGGATGAACCAGCACCCGCCCCGGACCGGTTGTCTCGGCAAGCAGCGCGTTGAGATACACCGCCGCAACCGGACCGAGCCCGCCGCCGCCAATCTCTTCCGGGCCGAACATGGTGTAAAATCCCTGCTCGGCAGAGCGCATGCGTATGGTGTGACGAAGTGCTGCCACCTCTTTGACGTAGAAACCATTCTCGTCAAAGATGGTGCGATCACTGGCAAGCAATGCCTTGTTGGCATCCTCCAGTGGCACGACTTCACGCTCGACAAAGCGGATCAGGCTGTCGCCGATTGCAATGACCTCATCTGCGACCTGTGCTCTGTTCATATCAAGCCTCAACCACCGTGAATTTCGGCAAAGTGATATCCTCGGTGACGTCGTCAAACTTGACTGCCACCCGGTCGCCTATCTGAACAGTTTCGACATCGGAAACCACGAGGTTGGTCAGCATTCGCGGCCCCTCGTCAAGTTTGATCATGGCGATGATATAAGGCACATCCGCCGCAAACACCGGACCAGCCGGCTTGCGCGCAATGGTGAAGGAGTAGACCTCGCCCTTGCCGCTCACATCCGTCCATTCCAGATCGTCGGAATGGCAATGCGGGCACAACTCGCGTGGATAGAAGTGATGTTTGCCGCAGGCCTTGCAATGCGGAATGGAGAGCCGGTGCTCTTTGGCCGCATCCCAGAACGGCTTCGTGCCCGGATCAATGATCGGAAGCGGCTTCTCATAGGTGGTGCTGGTCATCAGCTGATCCTCAATGATTGGCAAGAATGACGGTGCCGCCACTCGAAAGGGTTCCGCCGGTGCCGTGCACCAGCGCGGTGCGGACATTGTCCACTTGTCTGTCGCCTGCTTCGCCGCGCAACTGCCGAACCGCTTCGACAAGCAGGAAGATGCCGTACATTCCGGGGTGACAATAGGACAGCCCGCCACCATTGGTGTTGAGCGGGAATGCCCCACCCGGCGCAGTCCGCTGGCCTGAGACAAAGGCACCGCCCTCTCCCGGCTTGCAAAATCCGAGCGCTTCAAGCGTCATCAGCACCGTGATGGTAAAACTGTCGTAGCACTCGACAAGATCGATCGCGTCACGGCTGACGCCGGCCATTTCGAAGGCTGTCTTGCTCGACATTTCCGCCGCTGTCAGCCTGGCCAGGTCCGGCATCGCGCCGATGCTCCAATGAGTATGAGCCTCGCCAAAGCCACGCACATGAACAGCCTTGGCACCATGCGCCTTGGCGTTGTCCGCGCTGGTCATGACAATCGCACCGGCACCATCGGTGACCAGGCAACAATCAAGCAGCTTCAAAGGATCCGAAATAGGCATGGATTCCATCACATCGTCGATACTGATCAGGTCCCGTTTGGTGGCAGCAGGATTGAGGCTGGCCCATTTGCGGGTTGCCACCGCGATCTCTGCAAGCTGTTCCTGCGTGGTGCCAAACTCATACATGTGACGTTTGGCAGCAAGCGCATAGCCACCGACCGGCTGAGGAATACCCCAGACATTTTCAAACTGCATTGTCAGCACACTGGGCCGACCGCCGAGCGTGCGGCTGCGTTCGCTGCGCTGCGTGCTGCCATAGACGATCAACGCCACATCGCAATAGCCCCGCTCGATGGCCATGGCTGCATGAGCCACATGCGCTTCGAAAGCGGACCCGCCGATATTGGTCGTGTCAGCGAAGCGCGGAAAAATCCCGAGATATTCACCCAGCGTGACGCTTGGCAGCAGCCCCGGTCCGGGAACACCCCAAAGTCCGGCAACCAGCAGTCCGTCGACATCGGCCATGCTGATGCCGGCATCCTTGAGCGCCGCATTGGCCGCGCGCGCCTGGACCTGCAACACCGACCCGCCGCCGACAACCTTGCCGTCTGCCAAGGGCACGTCGCCGACGCCCACGATAACTGCTTCTCTTGCCATTGTTCAGCTTGCCTTTTCATTTTCGACTGGCTGGTAAACCGTTCCAACCAGGATTTTTCGCTCACCGCACCGGCACGAAATCGTGCATCGGGCATTGATCTCGCCATTACGCATGACCAGTTCCTCGACGGTCCCGGTCATTTCTACCGTGTCGTCAGCAAACACCGGGCCGACGAAAGCGACCTCGAGTTCACCGAATTCGTCAAACTTGCCATCGCTCCAGTCGTTGAGCATCAGCGCGGCGTAAGCCAGCGTCATCAACCCGTGCGCGATAGTGCGCCCGTATGGACCTTTACCGGCGTAGTCAGGATCGACATGGATCGGATTGAAATCACCCGAAGCTTCGGCGTAAGCGTCAATCACTGCCTGAGTGACGTGGCGCTCGAGAACCGGCAGCCCAAAACCGGGCCGAAAACACGGCTTCACCGCAGCCTGGGCAGCACTTTCTGTCGTCATAGGTCCTGCCCCCAAATCGACGTGATCAGACCGCTGGCAACGAGATCGCCTTTTGCGCCTCGAGCCTCAAATTCCGAAACCGCATAATTGCGGTCCTTGCGAACATATTTCTCGACAATGCTGGCCTGCAAACCAAGCGTCTCGCCAACATTCACAGCTCGATGAAAACGGATAGACTGCTTGGCATGTATGCCTCCCGGCGGGCTTGCGCGCGCCTTGAGAAGATCGATCAGGTAGACCGAAGCGATCATGGAAGGCGCACGCCGTGCCCCGCTTTCGCCAGCGTCCCGATACCGCTCACCGGTATCTCCGGTCGCATCGAGAAACGCATCGACGGCTTCCCCCTTCACAGTGAAGGACAAAGGTTGCGTGGGGAACTGATCCCCCACAGCGATTTCGTCATAACGGCGATAGGCAATCATGATCAGACCGGCGTCCAGGAGAACACATCGCGCGACATGTCGAGCGGAATGAACGAAGGTTTCAGCGTCGGCAGCATGTGGTCGCGCAGCGTTTCCGGCGTCCAGCCTTCCGAACGATGAACCGAGCGAAGCGGGCGAGGCTGGCTCATCAGGAACACCTCATTACCGCGCACCGCAAAAATCTGACCGTTCACGTCTTTTGAATCATCGCTGGCAAGGAAGACCGCAACGGGTGCGATCTTGTCCGGTGTCAGCATCTTGAGACCCTTGAGCCGCTCTTCCTGGTCGGGCGTGTTCGGAATCGACCCGACCATGCGGCTCCAGGCGAACGGCGAGATGCAGTTGGAGCGCACGTTGAATCGCGCCATGTCGAGAGCAATCGACTTCGACAGCCCGATAATCCCCATCTTCGCTGCCGAGTAGTTGGCCTGCCCGGGATTGCCGACAAGGCCCGAGGTTGAAGTCATGTGAACAAAGGTGCCGCTCTCCTGCTTGCGGTAATGCTCCGCAGCGGCGCGGCTGACATTGTAGCTGCCGTAAAGATGCACCTGCAGCACTGAATTCCAGTCATCGAAAGTCATCTTGTGAAAGATGACATCGCGCAGAATACCCGCATTATTGACGACAACGTCGATCTTGCCGAATGTGTCGACGGCGCGCTCGACCATGGCGCGCGCCGCTTCCGGATCAGAGACGCTACCCATGTCGGCAACGGCTTCGCCGCCCGCGGCCTTGATCTCGCTAACCACCTCGATTGCGGGGTCTTCGGCTTCATCTTCACCCTTCAATGAAACACCTGGATCATTGACGACAACCTTTGCGCCATGCGCGGCCATCATCAGCGCCATTTCGCGCCCAATGCCGCGTCCGGCGCCGGTAATCAGAGCAACCTTGTTTTCCAACATGCGTGTCATGGAATTTCGCACCTTTTAACTATCTGTCGTTATATTCTAACGTTTGTTCGGTTTCTTGATAACAAGCAGTCACCCAGCCGTCAATCACGACGGTCAAGGCATCCCTGCCTGCGGTCAAACCATCCAGCGCCCGCCGTCAACGACCACCGATTGCCCAGTCATGTAGCGGGAATCTTCGCTCGCCAGGAACGCCGCAGCGGCGGCAATATCCTCAGGCTCGGCAAAGAAGCCGAGCGGGATGGATTCGCGAATCTTGGCGAGGAATTCTTCCGAGATCTGATCGAGAACCCGGGTCTTGGTCACCCCAGGACACACCGCATTCACGTTGACCTTGAAGGGCGCAAGCTCGCGGGCCAGTGAACGGGTAAAGCCGATCACGCCCATTTTCGCCGCGGCATATTCGCTGATGCCCACTTCGCCCGCCAGACCGGCATTGGATGCCACGTTGACGATCTTGCCCTTGCCTGCCTCACGCATCGCCGGCACAACCTGACGCGACGAAAGCAGGGTCGACACCAACGACACATCAAGCACGAAGCGCCAGACATCAGAGGAGGATTGGTAGAATTCGGAGGCCCGCTCCCGGGCGCTTTGGCCGACATTGTTCATCAGAACATCAATGAAGCCAGCTTCGTCATAAATCCGCTTGAAGGCATCGACGACCACATCTTCATCGGTGCAATCGCCAGTGATCGTCAGTACTTCCGCGCCCATGGCACGTGCCTTTTCGGCAGTTTCTGCCAGGCCTGCCTCCTCGCGATCCAGAATCGCCAGATTGGCCCCTTCGCTGGCAAAGCGCAGTGCGCTTGCACGCCCGATGCCATTGGCAGCACCCGTCACTACAGCAAGCTTACCTTCCATACGACGCATGGCCGTCTCCTCCCGTTTTCGCTGATGGCGCAGACCTGCCTGAGGCCAGCATTGCCATCGATTGCCAGCCTCATTATCCGGCTTTCGTCAAAAAACTAACACTTGTTCGAAAAGACCACAAGCACAGATTTTCACCTCGACGCATTTTCATGCCGGCGGTGGCGTCTGCTGTTGTACAGCCACCGGACGTCGCCGGAACGTCGACACGGCAATGCCCGCCAACACAACAGCCACGCCCCAAATTTTCTGCGCCGTCAGTTGCTCTGCGAGAAAAACCGCGCCGCACAGCAGAGCGATCACCGGCACCAGATAGTTGTTGATGGATGTGAACAATGCGCCGGCCCGCGGGACAAGCGCGAACAGCAACAAGCTGGCGCAACCGGTGTTGAGCACCGCAAGCACGATCACCGCCGCCATGACCTTGTGGCTTGGCAAAGCTGTCGGCAAACCTTCGAAAACCAGCGTCATCAGAACTGACCAGACCGCGGCGGCAACCAGGGAAAACGCCGCCACCTGCATGGAACCGTGATGACGAACAAGCCCCATGGCAATCAGGGAACAGGAAAACACGACCGATGCGCCAAGCGCACAGAGCGCGCCCTTGGCACTGTCACCAAAACTCAGAAACGCTGAGGGACCGAACAGAATACCGATTCCCACCAATCCTATGGCAATTCCCAGGACGGCACGCCGAGTCGGATACTGACCGCTCAGCATGGTCAGGCACATGGTGATGAGTGGCACCAACGCCATGCTGGTGGCGACCACCGAACTGTCGACATAGGAAGCTGAAAGCGAGATCAGCGACAGCGGCAGTGCATTGCTGACCAGCCCGACGAGCGCGAAGGCCGCCAAGTCACGCAACGTGAGCGAAACCCGCCCGCGCTGCAGGCCAATCAACAGCAAGAGCAAGGCGGCGGCGATGGTGGTCCTGACTGCAACAAGCGTAAACGGGGTGACCTCAGCCACCGCGACCTTGGTGAACAGGTAAGATGTACCCCACGTAATTCCGAGAGCAAGCAGCAGGGCATATTCCGTCAGGCCGGGGGCCGGACGGGGGGCGGGTATTTCTGTCATGGACATCCATTACCGGTTTCGTTTATGTTTTGAACATCCGTTAGAATTTACTGCAATGTCAAGCTGGCTGTTGTCAGTCTGCGTGAGGAGACCAGATCATGGGCCGTCGCATTCTCGTTACCGGCGCCACCGGAACTGTGGGTGGCGCGCTGATGCGCTATCTGTCGAATGACGCCGTCGAAGGGCGAATCGAGCTGCTCGGCGCTGCGCGCAGCGACAAGGCCGCCATGGCGTTGCGCGACCAGAATCATCATCCGGTTCATTTCGACTATGACGATCCGGCAAGCCTCGCGCCCGCTCTTGATGGCGTCGACGCGGTTTTCCTCTCCACCGGATACAGCGTCGACATGATTGTCCATTCCAAGCGCTTGCTCGACGCCGCAAAGGCAGCGGGTGTGCGTCATATCGTTCATCTCGGCGCACTAGCCCCAGACGACACGACCCATGCACATTTCGCCTGGCATCAGGTAATCGAGCGGACGATCGAGGCGATGGGGTTCGATTGGACGCATCTTCGCCCAAATTTCTTCATGGATACGGTTTGGAACGGCTTCATGCACCGGCCCGACGGGCTGGTGCACTTTATCGGAAGCAGAAAAGTGTCGTGGATCTCGTCCGACGACATGGCCGCGGTTGCCGGCGAAGCGCTGAAGTCTCCGGCCACCCATATCAACCAGACCCACTCACTGGCTGTCGAGGCCCTGAACTTCCCCGATCTCGCATCCGTGCTGACCGAAGTCACCGGAGCGCCGGTGCAATATCGTCCGCGGCCCGCAGCCGAACTTCTGCCGCTGCTTCTCAAGCAGGGCATGGAGCCCGCCTATGCCGCAGGCCTGGCAGAGGGCGTAACAGCTCTCGAGGCCGAACCGCAGCCGCTGGCCGATGCCGTATTCGACGATGTCGCCCGGATCACCGGCCGTGCCCCTGTACTCTGGCGAGATTTCGCAAAGCAACGGCTGGCATCCCTTCCAGCGCGTGGCTGAACCGCAGATTTCGAGGCTACAGCGTACGGCCGATCAGTTCTTTCATGATCTCGTTGGTCCCGGCATAGATCCGCTGAACCCGCGCATCAGCATAGGCGCGGGTGATCGGATACTCCCACATGAAGCCATAGCCGCCGTGCAATTGCAGCAACTCATCGAGCACCTTGCCCTGCATCTCGCTGGTCCAGAGCTTGACCATTGCCGCCGTGGTGGTGTCGAGCTTGTTTTCGAGAACCAGTTCAAGACAGCGGTCCAGAAAGATCCGGCCGACCTGCACTTCGGTCTTCATTTCGGCCAATTTGAACCGCGTGTTCTGAAAATCGATGATCGACTTGCCGAAAGCTTTCCGGTCCCTGGTGTATTCGATGGTCCATTCGAGTGCAGCTTCGCAGCATGACACGGCCTGGATACCGACATGCATCCGCTCCCAGGCAAGTTCCTGCATCATGTAGGCGAAGCCCTTGCCCTCTTCACCGATCAGATTGGTGACCGGAACGCGGACCTGGTTGAAAAACAGCTCCGAGGTATCCTGCGCCTTGGTGCCGAGTTTCTCGAGTCGCCTGCCGCGTTCGAATCCCGGACGGTTCGCTTCCACAGCAATCAGGCTGATGCCACGCGCGCCTTCCGAACGGTCGGTCTTGCAGGCAACCAGAAACATGTCGGCGGTCTGACCGTTGGTGATGAAAGTCTTCTGGCCCGAGATCACATACTCGTCACCCTCACGCACCGCTGTCGTCTTGATCGCTTGCAGATCCGATCCGCCACCTGGTTCGGTCATGGCAATGCCGGTGATGCATTCGCCGCTGGTCATTTTCGGCAACCATCCGAGCTTCTGCTTTTCCGTCCCGTAGTGGTGGATATAGGGTGCAACGATGTCGGAATGGAGCGCGAACCCGAGGCCGGTCAGATTGAGGCGAGCCTGTTCTTCCATCAGAATGATCGAATAGCGCCTATCCGCGCCGACTCCGCCCCACTCCTCGGGGATGGACGCACAGAGAAAACCCAGTTCTCCGGCCTTGGTCCATGCCCAGCGCGGAACCTGGCCGTCCTTTTCCCATTGGGCGTGATGGGGGGCCAGTTCACGTTCGAAAAAACGCCGTACCGAATCCCGGAACATTTCGTGCTCATCCGTGAACAATGTCCGCTCAACCATGCTCAATCTCCATCTGTCCGTTTACCCGGTCAATTTTACTGCGCCGATCCTATACCACCAGCCAAGCTGACGTAAGTTTTTTCTAACATTCGTTTGATTTTATTCGACGTGATGCGCCTTCGCCTCTAGACTGCGCAGCCGGAACCGCATGTGTTCGCAACATTTTGGGAGAGAAGCCAATGATTATTGAAAAGCGCACCTACACCCTTCATCCAGGCAAGACCCAGGAGTTTCTGGCGATCTACGAGGCTGAAGGATTGGCCTTGCACACCAAACACCTCAATATGCTTGGCTATTTCGTATCCGATATCGGCCCGCTCAATCAGGTCATTACCATGTGGGGCTACAAGGATATGGCTGAGCGTGATGAACTACGCGCCAAGCTCTACGCCGAACCGGCCTGGATCGCGTTTGGCCCCAAGACCACCGGCTACATCCAGAAAATGGAATCGATGATCATGAAGCCAACCAGTTTCTCACCCATTCGGTAGCACAGGCAAGCGGCGCCAAGCCCACCAACTCTGGCGGGCTTGGCCGCAATCGCCTCAGGCGATGATACTGCGCTGCTTCAGATCGGCAATCTCGTCTTTTGTCAGGCCGGCGGATTCAAGGATGCCGAACGTATCTTCACCGGTCAGCGGCGCACGGTGCTGCACGCCACCCGGTGTCTTGGTCATCCGCACCGGGGTCGAGGCGATGGTGACCGGCTTGGACGACCCCGGATGCTCGACCTCAACCAGCATCTGCCGCGCTGCCATGTGCGGGTCAGCGAAGATGTCTTCCGCCGTATTGACCGGTCCGAACGGAACTCGTCCATCGAGCGCCAGCGCAATCTCCGACTTGCTTCTGACACTGGTCCAGTCCTCGACGATGGCAATCGTCTCGGCTGAGTGGGCGAGCCGCGCATTGTTGGTGGCAAACTTCGGATCTTGCCCAAGTTCCGGGCGCCCGATGATCGTCGTGAGTTCACCCCAGAACGAATCCCGCGGACAACCGACGGTCACCTGACCGTCGCGTGCCGAAAAGGTCCCGAACGGGCACAGGATCGGGTGTTGGTTACCCTCAGGCACTGGCGATCTACCGGTGTAGGATTGCTGGTAAATGATGCGCTCGCACATGGCGACGATTCCGTCATACATGGCGACATCGACGAACTGGCCCTCGCCCGTCTTTTCGGCATGACGCAACGCAGCCATGATTCCGAAAGCGGCCAGCGCTGCTGGAAAGATGTCCCCGACACCCGGGCCGATCTTCATCGGTGTCTGCGCATCGGGCCCTGTCACCCCCATCGCACCGCCCATGGCTTGCGCCACCACATCAAAGGCCGGCCGGTCAACATAGGGACTTGCGCCAGTGCGCGGATCGCCGAACCCGCGGATCGCCGCATAGACCAGTTTCGGGTTTTCGGCTGCAAGTATTTCATAGCCGATGCCCAGACGATCCATCACGCCGGCGCGGAAATTCTCGGCCACCACATCTGCATCGCGGGCGAGTCGCCGAAACAGCAGCTTGCCTTCCTCGCTTTTGAGATCAATGGCGACACTTTTCTTGTTGCGGTTGGTGCTTTGGAAATAGCCGCCGAAATGATGCTCGGTATCATCAGCGGGAAACGGTCCGAAGGTGCGGGTCGGATCACCATTGATCGGCTCGATCTTGATAACATCGGCCCCCTGGTCCGCCAGAAGCATGGTGCAATAGGGACCGGCCAGCATTTGCGTCAGGTCGATGACTTTCAATCCCGCAAGCGCGCCACGGTTCTGGCTCATCTCAAAGCGCCTTTTCGAGTTCGGGGAGTGCTTCGAACAGATCCGCGACCAAACCGTAGTCGGCGACCTGGAAGATCGGCGCTTCCTCGTCCTTGTTGATGGCGACGATGACCTTGGAGTCCTTCATGCCGGCCAGGTGCTGGATGGCGCCCGAAATTCCGCAGGCAATGTAGAGATCCGGGGCAACCACCTTGCCGGTCTGACCGACCTGCCAGTCATTGGGCGCATAGCCCGCATCGACCGCGGCGCGGGATGCACCAACGGCGGCACCGAGCTTGTCGGCCACCGGCAGGATGACGCTCTGGAACTTTTCCGATGATCCAAGCGCACGTCCGCCCGAGATGATGATCTTGGCCGAGGTCAGTTCCGGACGATCGCTGGTGGCAATCGCATCCTTGACGAAGGAGGACAGGCCCGGATCGCCGGCAGATGCAATGGTTTCAACCGAGGCTGATCCGCCTTCGCCGGCAGCGGAGAAGGTGGCCGTGCGCACCGTGATGACGCGCTTGGCATCGCTCGACTTGACGGTCTGCAGCGCGTTGCCGGCATAGATCGGACGCTTGAACGTGTCGACCGAGATCACCTCGATGATGTCGGAGATCTGCATGACATCCAGAAGCGCTGCAATCCGCGGCATGACGTTCTTGCCCGACGTTGTCGCAGGCGCCATCAGCGTGTCGTAGTCGCCCGCAAGCGAGACAACCAGAGCGGCCAGCGGTTCGGCAAGCCGGTTGGCGTATTCATCGCCTTCGGCCAGCAGCACCTTGGAGACGCCGTCGAGCTTGGCTGCTGCATCGGCTGCTGGTTTGGCGTCCTTGCCGGCAACAAGCACATGCACGTCGCCGCCAATCTGGGATGCGGCGCTGACGGCCTTGGCGGTCTGATCGGACAGCGAGGCGTGGTCGTGTTCGGCTAGTATGAGAATGGCCATGGTATGATCTTCCTTTCCCGCGCTTACAGCACGCCTGCTTCGTTCTTGAGCTTGTCGACCAGTTCGGCCACCGAAGCGACCTTGACGCCTGCCTTGCGGCCGCCGGGTTCCTCGGTCTTGATCACCTCGAGCCGCGGCGCGGTGTCGACGCCGTAATCAGCCGCCGTCTTCTTGTCGAGCGGCTTCTTCTTGGCCTTCATGATGTTGGGCAAGGAGGCGTAGCGCGGCTCGTTGAGGCGCAGATCGGTGGTGACGATGGCCGGCAGCTTGACCGAAATGGTCTGCAACCCGCCATCGACTTCGCGGGTGACATCGGCAGAACCATCGCCGATTTCGACCTTGGAGGCGAAGGTGGCCTGGCTCCAGCCGAGCAATGCCGAGAGCATCTGGCCGGTCTGGTTGGCGTCATCATCAATCGCCTGCTTGCCGAGGATCACCAGATCCGGATTTTCCTCGGCGGCGATGACCTTGAGGATCTTGGCAACAGCGAGCGGTTCGACGATGCCGTCGACTTCAACCAGAATCGCCCGGTCGGCGCCCATGGCGAGTGCCGTGCGCAGGGTTTCCTCGGCCTTGGCCGGTCCGATCGACACGGCAATCACTTCGGTGGCCTTGCCGGCTTCCCGCAGACGCAGCGCTTCCTCGATGGCGATCTCGTCGAACGGATTCATCGACATCTTCACATTGGCCAGATCGACGCCGCTGCCATCGGACTTCACCCGGATCTTGACGTTGTAATCAACCACCCGCTTGACCGGCACGAGAATTTTCATCGGATTGCCCTTCCGTAATATGTGTTACCTACGCCACCGGGAACAAACCAGTGGCAATTGTCGCGGATACGCCAATGGCTCAGGATTCGGGACGCTCGACACGGTCGGTGATCGGCTTGTAGATCCACACCATTCGCTGGTCCGACAGTGCCGGTGACAGCTTCATCGCATCTGTTCCGCTTGCAGCCGTGAGCGCGCTCAGCGTTTCGGAGATGTCATCAATCTCGATCTCATAGACCGCCATATACTTCCATTCCAGCGGACCCTTGCGATGCTGCACATCGTTGAGGCAAAACCGCTGCGCCGCCATCATCCCCGGCAGCTTGAGAACATCATCGAGATGCTCATTCGTATACCAGTCGTTGAACTCGTCGTCGCGTCCTTCAACAGGATTGGTAAGCGCTATCAAATTGTATTTACCCATATCGTCCTCCTTTGGACCTGCCTTGGCGCGGGTCGCAGTTCTCGCCTTTTTCTAACGTTTGTTCGATTTAAGGGCAAGCAAAATTTGCCGCGCTCGATTTTACCGCAGCTAGAACTCGGCAAATGGCGTCAGTTGCATTGGTCTGGCATTGTTATCGGTGCTCATTCTGAGCCATCATGAATGACTATTGCGTTGCCAGTCCAGTTTGTCCAAGCCTTACAAAATGAGCAGTCGGCCAGAAGGTCACATAGGAGGCACATTTCTGTTCGCGGCAGTTCCATCTGTTGGTCCATCTGGTACTTATTATCAATTGTTGAAAGCGGCCGCGTTGAACCAGCAACCCGGTGACGACACGGCGGCGTGATTCATTGAAAGACGCATGTTCAAACGAGAAGATCAGAGCTTTTGCCGACCCAATGGATCGGTTGAAGAATATACTGCGCCGCCTCATCGATACAGTTCTGGAAAGAGACCCCACGGAATGACCGATACGCCAAATGTCTTGTGGATCATGGCCGACCAGTTGCGGTTCGATTATCTCAGCTGCTACGGCCACCCGCATCTGCACACCCCGCATATAGACGCCCTGGCGGCGCGCGGCGTGCGTTTTACCAGGACTTATGTGCAATCGCCGGTCTGCGGCCCCTCGCGGATGTCGGCCTATACCGGCCGCTATGTCCGCAGCCATGGCTCGACCTGGAACGGCATACCGCTGCGCGTCGGTGAACCAACACTTGGCGACCATCTGCGCCAAGCCGGCGCCCGGGCAGTGCTGGTCGGCAAGACCCACATGATCGCCGATCGCGAGGGCATGGCCTGGCTTGGCATAGACCCGGCCAGCGAAATCGGCGTCCGAGTGTCCGAATGTGGTTTCGAACCGTTCGAGCGCGATGACGGTCTGCATCCTGACAGCCCGCGCCAGCACTGGTCGGCCTATGATGATTATCTGGTCAGCCTCGGCTACAAATCCGACAATCCGTGGGAGGACTTTGCCAACTCCGGACTCGACCCGGATGGCGAACTGATGTCGGCCTGGCTGCTGAAGAATTCGCGCCTGCCGGCCAATGTGCCCGAGGAACACTCGGAAACTGCCTACATGACCAATCGGGCGATGGACTTCATGACCGAGGCGATGGAGAGCGACCAACCGTGGCTCTGCCACCTGAGCTATATCAAACCGCATTGGCCCTATATCGTGCCTGCGCCCTATCATGACATGTATGGCGCCGAGCACATTGTCGACCCGATCAGGTCCCGGTCCGAGCGAGACACCGACCATCCGTTGTTGCGCGCCTATCAGCTGGCGCGGGTCTGCCGTAGCTTCTCGCGTGATCATGTGCGCGAGCATGTGATCCCGGCCTATATGGGACTGATCAAGCAGCTGGACGACAATCTGGGCCGCCTGTTTGCCTGGATGGACGAAAAAGGACTGACCGAGAACACAATCATCGCGTTCACCTCGGACCATGGCGATTACATGGGCGACCACTGGATGGGCGACAAGGATTTCTACCATGACGTCGCGGCGAAAGTTCCGCTGATCATCACCGACCCGCGGCCCGAGGCGGACACAACACGCGGCACGGTTTCTGACGCTCTGATCGAGATGATCGACCTTGCGCCCACCTTCATGGCCGCGATGGGCTGTGCGCCCAAACCACACGTCGTCGAAGGCCGGAATCTGGCTCCTTTGCTCCATGGAAAGGATGGGTTTTCACGCTACTACGCCATCAGCGAACACGATTATTCCAGCTTCGAAATGGCCAGCGCCCTGGAGGTCGCGCAGGAAGATGCACGCACAGTCATGATCTTTGACGGACGCTGGAAATATATCCGCTGCGAAGGTTTTCGCCCGGTGCTGTTTGATCTTGAGATCGACCCGCACGAACTCACGGACCTGGGCGCGTCCGGCACAGACGAACACAAACAGGTGCGCAGCAACTTGGAACAGGCTCTGCTGTCGTGGTCACTTCAGCATCACACACGGATTACAGCGACAGCCGAGGTCCTGCTAAGTCAGGGCAAAACACCGGAAAGCGGCATCCTCATAGGCTTCTGGGACGAAACCGAATACGAAGACACCACCGGCAACCCCTTCAGCAGCCTCACTCCGGCAGGAGCGCCCGCATCCAGACTGAAGTGAGTCCCGATATGCGGAACAGGAATCCTGATCCGGGCGTCGGTACTGGCGCGGCCGGGGCACCGATCCAATCGGACGGGTCAGCCGAGGCCTGGAAAAGCACGGCACAGACAGTTGCCAAGCACCGCCTGAGTCAGAACGCAGCCGTGTAAATCGCCAAGGCATCTGCTTCGGTCACCGGGCGCGGATTGTTGACCAGCAAACGCGTCTGGTTCATCGCATCCTTGGCGAGTTTCGGCAGCCAGTCCTCGGTGATCTTCATGTCACGCAAGGTCTGCGGCAATCCGCAATCGGATGAAAGGGCAGCAAGCCTGTCGCAAAATGCAGCAACCCGCTCCTGCCCGTCAAACGAAGCCAGGTCTGGAAACAAATGCGGCGCGAGATCAACATAGGCTTGATGGGCGGTGACCGCGTTGAAGCGCAACACATGCGGCAGCACCAGCGCATTGGACAGCCCATGCGGAATATGGAAATGCCCGCCCAGCGGATAGGCCAGCGCATGAACTGCCGCCACCGGCGAGTTGGCAAAAGCCTGCCCGGCCAGCATCGAACCTAGCAACATGTCCGCCCGGGCATCGGCGTCATCGCCATTTTGCACTGCCCTCAAGAGCGCCGGGCCCATCAGCTTCAGCGCCTGGATGGCAAGCATGCGTGACAGCGGATTGTTGTTGGCGCTGGCAGAGGCATAGGCCTCGATCGCATGCACCATGGCATCGATGCCCGTGGCTGCAGTCACGTGCGACGGCAAGCCATAGGTGAGCTCCGGATCAAGAAGCGCAATATCAGGCAGAAGCACGGGCGAGACGACGGCCATTTTCTGCGAAGCTCCCGTGGTGACGATCGAAATCGGCGTCACTTCCGACCCGGTTCCCGACGTTGTCGGTACCAGAATCAGCGGCAGCCGTGGTCCCTTGGCATTCCCGACACCATAGACCGATTTCAGCTCTTCCTTGCCAGCAGCCAGCAACGCCACCAGCTTGGCCACATCGAGGGAGGAACCGCCGCCAAGCCCGATCACCCCGCCGACATCGGCCAAATGGGCGATCTCGGCCGCGGTCTGGATCACGGCTTCCGGAGGGTCGGCCTGAACTTCTGAAAACAGGGTCACCTCTATTCCGGCGGCTTTGAGAATTGTCACCGCCCGATCGACGATACCCGTGGCCATCATTCCTGGATCGGTGACGAGGAACACTCGCGAGCCTATAAGTGCCAGAGCCAGTTCACCCAGCCTGGCAAGCGAACCGGCTCCGAACTGGATGCTCTTGGTGGTATTGAAAACAAACGGAGACATCAGGCAATTTCCTCCAGGATTATCTGTCGGCTTCAGTATCGTTTCTGAGCATAGCCAAATGCCTTCCCGTCGACCACAGACTTGGGCGAGAACCTCAGACTCAAACAGAAAACAAGGAGTTCAAGGCAGGTCGGTGTGCGGCGCTCCCCAACCAAGGGCACCGCACAATTCAAAAAGGAACGGCAGCTCGCCCGATCAGGTCAGTCTAATAAGTAGCCCGGCCGCCCGACAGATCGAATGCCGAACCGGTGGTGAAAGAGTTTTCGACAGAGGCCATCCACATGATCATGCTGGTGATTTCGTCGACCGTGACAAACCGGCCGCGCGGAATTTTGGACAGCATGTAGGCGATGAACTCTTCGCTCATCTGGTCGAGAATCCGGGTCTGGGCAGTTGCGGGTGTGACGCAATTGACGGCAATATCTTGCCCTGCCAATTCTTTGCCCAGCGATTTTGTCAAGGCAATCACCGCCGCCTTTGAGGCCGAGTAGGCCGAGGCGTTGGGGTTGCCCTCCTTGCCGGCGACCGACGCAACATTGACGATCCTGCCGAAATTGCGCGCCATCATGCCTGGCACCACGGCTTTGCAGCACAAAAACGTGCCGTCGACATTGACCTGCTGCACCTTGCGCCACATCTCCAAGGGATATTCGGCCAGCGTGCTCGTCGGTCCGGCGATGCCGGCGCTGTTGACGAGGATGTCAATCTTGCCGAACTCCTTTTCGGTGTGTGCCAATGCAGCGCCCACACTGTCTGCATCGCTGACATCGACCTGAACCAATATCCGGCTCGCCTCGGCAATTGCAGTAATCTTCGCTTCCGGCGTAGCAATATCCATGTCCCATATCGCCACACGGGCACCGGATCTGGCCATCCGCTCAGCTACAGCAGCACCGATGCCATTGGCGCCTCCGGTAACAACCGCAACCTTGCCTGAATAATCATAGCTGTTCATTTCGTCATTTCCTTTATGTGGGTCACAACCGCGCGTCGTTCACCGGGCAGCAATGGTTCAGACAGGCTTGTAAGCGATGGCTTCGATCTCAACCAGGATGTCAATCATCAGCCGCGATTCAGCAGTCGAGCGGGCCGGCGGGTCTTGCTTGAAAAATGGCGCATAGGCGGCATTGAATTCCGCAAAGTCCTCAGCCTGCTTCAGCCAGACAGTAGTCTTGACCACATCGGAAAGTTCGCAGCCGGCCAGTGCCAGCGCTGCGGAGATGTTCTCAAGCACCTTGGTGGTCTGCGCACCGACTCCGCCGTCAATGATTTTGCCATTGCCGTCAACCGGAACCTGGCCCGACACATAGACGAAATCACCCGCCCTGACCGCAGGAGAGAGCGGCACGTGAGAAGTTCCGAAACACTGTTTTTTTGTCATCGTGAAGCCTTATCGTTTCTGGGTTTGTGCAGTGAGCTTAACGCCAGCGATGGCGGCATGTGGCCTTGATTGAAGATTGCCTCGGCTCAGCCGGATTTGCCGCGGGCGTCAACCGGCAATGTGCCGAGAAGCTGTCCGCCTGCGACGACATAGAGCCTGTCAAACAAATTGGTGACGACACAGGTGTGGTTGGGCAGCACATGAATGCGGTCGCCCACATCGGGCTGCACCGCACAGGCCGACACGTCGAGCAAACCATGCTCCTCGTTGAGCTGATAGAGCTTTGCTTCGGGGTGTTCGAGTACCAGCCCGTAGCCATCAAGCCCGAGCAGATCGCTGGTCAACGCCTTGGAGCCGGCGTCAATAATGGCGCGGTCAGCGGTGGGGCGGCTGACCACGGTCGCCAGCACTGTCATGGCGCACTGATCAAGTGTAGCGGCGCCATGAGCAAGCAGGGCCCGGTCATTGTAGATATAGGTCCCCGCGCGATATTCAGTCACCGGTTCCAGCCCCTCATCGGACCACATGTCCGGGCTGCCACCGGATGTCACCACGGGGACCTGAAGCCCGGCTGATCGACATGCGCTGATCGCAGCTTGCAAGGCTTCCTGTGACTCTAGCCGTTTGCCTGCGGCCGGATAGGTCATCAGGCCGCCAAACTGTACGCCTTCAGTGCCAGAAATGCGCTGCGCAAGAGCGGAAACGGCAGACGGATCGGCAATCCCGCAGCGGGCACCGCCGGTGTCACACTCGACAAGCACGGTTATCGACGCACCGGCATTGCGTGCGGCCTGGGCAACGGCGTCAACCACCGCGTCGCTGTCGGCGACCACGGCAAGTTTTGTGCGCGCCGCCACCGCGCCAAGCCGCTCGAGCTTGGCAGCACCCAGCACATTGGTCGTTAATAGGATGTCGGTGATACCACCATCGGCCATCACTTCCGCCTCGCCCACCGTTTGCACGGTGATGCCACAAGCACCAAGCTGAAGCTGCCGCATGGCCCAGGCCACACTCCGGTGGGTCTTGATATGCGGACGGTTGGCAATGCCCAGGTCATCGCACCGCTGCTGCCAGCGCACGAGGTTAGCGTCAGCGATACCCGCATCAATCAGCACGGCGGGTGTTTCCAGTGTGTCGAGAGTACGGTCCAATGATTCGAGTTGGTTTTGCAATATTTCAGGCAATCCTGTCACTGCGTTCTCCTTTCGCTGGCTGGCGCTGGCCCGGCATGGTTGGCGATGGCCGCCTGGACCGCACCCGTTACCTTTGCAGGGTCAGTTGCCGAACCAGCCTTCTTTCAGATAGCGCATGTATTCGAACACCATGCCGTGCTTGCGTACAAAAACAACCTCGAGGAAATCGCCAACAATGAAAGGCTCAATCAGGATTTCGGCTCCCTCAAGGTAAGGTGCCAGTTCGGTGACCCGGTAGGCGACATGCGGATTGTCGCGCACCGCTGCCGGCACGGTGCTGTCCTCACGATAGCGCAGGAACTCGATGTGCTCCGGATGGTTGCGCGGATTGGTCACCCAGATCTTGCTCGCTTCCACCCAGTCCTCATCGGGCTGCGGCTCGGTGGTGGTGATGCCGACATGGTCGAAAACATATTCCAGCATCAGCCGATCCTCACGACATTGCCGGTCCGAGCGGATTCCTCGGCCGCAAGCGTGGCTTCCAGAGCCGCAGTCGCATCCTCGGGCGTGCCGATGGTCACTTCCTTGCCGTCCAGTGCACAGGAGGCAAAATAGGTGAACTCGTCACGCAGCGCTCCGCCACGCACCCCTTCGAACATCGGCCAATAGGTGGTGTCCGGAGAATGAAGCCTGTCTCCGTCGACAATGCCGAGATTGGGGAACGTATCCTGGACGTGAATGATGCCTTCGGTGCCGATGATCGACATGCGCTCGTCGATATCAAAGGGGGTCTTTTCCGGCATGCACCAAACCGTCTCCAGCGTGGCGCTGGCGCCATCGGCGAAACGGTACATTGTCTGCCCTATATCGGGATGCTTGAGCCCGCGCACATCAACAGTCTGGGCATAGGCCGAGACGATGCGCTGGCCGGTGAACCACAGCATGATGTCGGTGTCGTGGATGGCATCGCCGACAATCGGACCGATCTTTTCGAGAATGGTCGGCGTCCATGCAGCCGGAATGTTGCGCCGTGATGACAACGCCACGATCTTGCCGATACGACCCTCGTCGATGGCCTGCTTGGCCATTCGGTAGCGCGGATTGAAGCGAACGATGTGGCCAATATAGAGAATGCCCTTGGCGCCTTTCGATGCCTCGGTGATCGCCCGCCCGTCTTCGACGGTGGATGCAATCGGCTTTTCAAGAAACACATGCTTGCCGGCCTTCAGCGCGGCAATTGCAGGCTCGCGATGCTGGTCCCACATGGTGCAGATCGACACTGCGTCTATGTCGGGATCTGCCAGCATGTCATGGTAATCGCGGTAGAGCTTCTTGACGCCAAACTTCGTGCCCATCTCCGCAAGCCTTTCGGGCGTGCGTGTGCACAGCGCCGCCAGTTCCAGATTGGCAACACCGGCAATGGTCTCCGCATGAATCTCGCCAAACCAGCCAAGACCGATTATCCCAATTCGCAAACGATCCATGATTGTCTCCCTCTAGAATTCTTCGAGTGTCAGTTCACGCGTCATGACGATATTTCCGGCGGTCAGCCCGCAATCGACTGGGATGGCCACGCCGGTGACGGCGCTGGCGGCATCGGAAGCCAGAAAGGCGATCACTTTGGCGACCTCGTCGGGCTCGACAATGCGGCCGAGCGGATACCAGCGTTCCAGCTGTTTCAGCACGTCGGGATCCTTGGCTTTGCGATCGTCCCAGATCGGCGTGCGAACGGTTCCGGGCAGCACGCAATTGGCGCGGATACCGTAGCGGCCATATTCCATGGCGATTGCCTTGGTCATGGCAATAATGCCGGCCTTGGCGGCGCTATAGGCAGGATCGCCCAGCGCCGACAGACCGTTCACCGAACCAACGCTGACGATGCAGCCGGCGCGCCGTTCCATCATCTGCGGCAGCACCGCGTGAGTGCAGGCGTAGGCGCCGTTGAGATTGGCAGCGATGTCCTCGTTCCAGCCGGCCGGGTCGGTGGATCTGAGGGTTGAATGGCGCGAAATACCGGCATTGTTGATGAGAACATGCACCTCGCCGAAGCTGGCGAAGGCCGCCTTGACCTGGTCGGCCGAGGCAATATCGGCAACCGCCGGGATGACCTTGATACCGTCCTTGCCGAGCGCATCGACGAGATCATGGACATGCTCGTTGCGGTCGAGGGCTGCGATGGTCGCCCCTTCCGCACCGAAGAAGCGGCAGAGCCATTGGCCAATGCCGCCGGCAGCACCGGTAATGGCGACAGTCTTGCCCTCAAATGGCCGGGTCATGGCGCGCCTCGCAAAGCATCGCCGATCCAGCCGAGATTGGCCCGGCGCAGATGGCCCCAATTGTAAAACGCCAGTTCCTCGACGCCACCCTCGCGAAGCGCTTCGACGGCGGCGATGAACTCCGCCCTGTCGGCAATATCGGGGTGCGATGGACGCAAGATCCCCCGTAGCGTGCCGGTGCCCTTCAAGCGCCGGCGGATGTCGAACAGATCCGCCCGTATCCGCTCGGCACTCGGCTCGTAAAAACACGCCTCGATGATACCCGTCGTTTCAGCCAATGCGTGAAGATCGCTGCCCTCGTACCACGCCCCGGCAGTCGGCCGCGCCACCGACGGAATGACCGCGACTGTGGCATCCTCCCGGACCGCTGCGCGGATTTCAGCAACCAGCGATGTGACAACGCCGTTGCGAAAATCGAGATAACGGCGAAGATCACCATCAGCCGCAATATCAGCCCGCCAGAACGCCTCTGCCATGTCGGTCGGATAATCTATGTCACTGTCGAGATAGGCTTCCACGTCACTGGCGACTTCCGCCTTGAATCGGTTTGCGTCGATACCGGCTTTTTGCGCGCCTGCGACACAGTGCTTGCAGAAACACAGACCAAGCATGTTTTCGAGCCACGGGTTGGATTTCATCAACGCGAATTCATGGTGAAAACCATGGGCGTAGGGCGCAAAGCCGGGTGACTCCATGGAGATGCCGCTGACCGGATAGCTTTCGGTCACGTCACGGGCGAGGCCGATGGCATAGGCCCGCGCTTCGGGTGCCGAGGGGCAGAGATTGTAGTAATAGGGGTCGCCGAAGGCGTTGCGCACCACAGACTGCGGATTGGCCATCCCGAGCGGGGTGTTGTGCAGCAGCACCAGCCATGCATTGACCGCCATACCGCTTTTCTCGACCAGTTCGCCAAGCATATCGCGTTCACCGAGCATGCTGTTGGCGACAGGTTTGATTGCGCCATAGCGTGATGGATCGGCGTTGAAATAAACCGTGCCGTCTTCGGGAAAGAACACCTTGCCGGCCTTGCCATGCGGACGCATGAACTTGCCGGCATGATAGCTGCCGGCCATCGTTACCGTGTCGAGGCCGAGACCACGAAATTCATCGGCAGCAGCCGCTACCCCGGTTTCCGCAAGGTCCCAGGCATAGGTGTAAATCGCCTTGTAGCTCATTGCGCAGCCTCCTCCTTGAGGTGATCGTGCCCGCAGTGGCTGCCCAATGTGAACGGCTCCTCGAAAGGCCGCCGGCCAATCTCCATAGACTTGCCGTCCAGAAAAACCGAGACAGGCTGCAACAGGGAGACACCCTGGCGCCTGGCGCCGACGACATCCTCAAAAACATAATTGCTTTCGACCTGGCGGAGCACCGTGATATCGGCCGGTGCACCGACGCCGAGATGCCCCAGTTCCGGTCGCCGTATCGCCAGCGCCGGCCGGCTCGTCGACATGCCGATCACATCTGGCAGCGTCAGCCCGCAATTGAGCAGTTTGCTCATCGTGTGCAGCAGATCGAAGCCGGGCCCCTCAACTGCAATGACATGGACATCGGAGGAAATCAGATCCGGCAAAAAGCCATCCTCAAGAGCCCGTTCGGTCGTTTCATAGCCAAAAGCCCCCATACCATGGGCGATATCGAACAACACGCCACGTTCACGTGCCGCGCAGACTTCGGGGATCACCTTTCCGTCACGGCCGACAGCGGAGTTGGGATCGGGCCGGAAACAATGGGTCAGAATATCGCCAGGACGCAGCATTGAGATGACATCACCATAGCTGGGTGGCGCCGTGCCTATGTGAGTCATCAGCGGAAGTCCGACGGCTTCTGCAGCTTCGAGCGCCACTTCCAGTGCGCCAAGACCGAGATCCCCTGTTACCGGACCGCCGATGCGTACCTTGACGCCGACTATGCGGTCGCGGTTGGCCTCGATCTTGGCAACACAGCGGTCGACCGGAAGCATTTCGCGGATGCGTGCTTCCCCGATCGACACCCCTTTGTCGAAACCGAAAATGCCTGGAAACGAAATATTGAGAAACGCGAAGATCCGGTAAGGAGACTGGTTCATCACATAATCGCGAAAGCCGTCATAATTACCGGCCCCGGCACTGCCGGCATCAACCATGGTGGTCAGTGCGGAACGCCGCGCGATCATTCCCGGATCGACGCTCAGCGATGTCGCCTTGTGATAAACATGAGTGTGGATGTCGATAAGACCGGGAGCGACGATGCACCCGCTGACGTCTTCCACCCGGGCAGAACCGGGCGAAAGCGATACGCCGACTGCCGCGATTTTGCCCGCCTTGATGGCGACATCGAACACCCCGTCGACGCCATTGCGCTCATCGAGAACGCGGCCGCCCTTCAAGACGAGATCGTAGCCTTCGCCGGCTGCCGACTGACTCATTGAAGTTCTCCAGTTGGTTTAGGTTCTGCGTGGGCATTCCGTTTCGACGACCTGCCCACGCCTGTGGTCGCGGACCGGATCAGTCCAGCTCAACCACGCGCTTTTCGTTGATCGACTGCTCGGCAGCCAGCACGATGCGCAGGCTGTTGACCGCCGCATCCATCGAGTCGCCAAGGTCGATGTCTTCCTGGATCGCCTTGAGGAAAAACTCCTGCTCGCGATCACAGAGATCCTGATGTCCAGGCTCATCGGTCATTGTCAGAATTTCGTCCTCACGGGCGAAGTTCTTGTCCGCGTCAACCTCTGCATGGTGGTAGCGGATAGCATCGGTCTTGGTATGCTGATCGATATCGGCCGAATCCGACAGATTTTCCTTGGTCTGCTTGGGGTTTGGAACGATCGAAACTGCGCCCTTGGGGCCGACGACATCCTTCACGAAATAGGCGACTTCGCTCATCATCGGACCCCAGCCGGCCTCGTACCACCCGACCGACCCATCGTCGAAAGTGACATGCAGATGCCCGTAGTTCGGCTTGTCGGCTTCGGCCCAGAGGCTGGCGCCGATGCCATGCACGCGCACCGGCTTGGCGCCCGTGAGCTGGCACATCACATCGACATAATGAACGCCGCAATCGACAATCGGAATCAGGCTGTCGATCAGGTTTTTGTGCCAGGTCCATGCCGGACCGCTGCTCTGCTGGTTGAGGTTGAGCCGCATGACCAACGGCTTGCCCAGCGTCTTGCCGAGCTCGATGAATTTCATCCAGCTTGGGTGAACGCGGAGAATGTAGCCCAGGACCAATTTCCTGTTCTTTTCGCGTGCCAGCTTCACCACCGCCCTGGCATCGGCGATGTTGGTGGCAATGGGTTTTTCCATGAATACATGGGCGCCGGCATTCATCGCCTTGATGGCGAATTCGGCATGCGTATTCGGCCAGGAGTTGATGGAGACTGCATCCGGCTTGGCGAGCTTCAACGCCTCGTCATAATCCTCATAAAGCGGATAGCCCTTGAGTTCGTCCGGCACCGCCTTCGACTTGATCGTGCGGCTCATCAGCCCGACGATCTCGAAGCCCGGGTTGCGATGATAAGCGCTCGCATGCGAAGCGCCCATGTTGCCCAGACCGACAACCAATACCTTGACCTTTTCAGGCATGAAGCCCTCCCCTTAAACAGTTTGATCGATGGCGGGCGGCAAGTGCGCCGCCCGCGCTAGATTGGGATGCCTTGACGGTCAGCCCTTGACGGCCTGATCGTAGAGATGCGCCTTGACATTTTCGACGTCGATCGCGGCAAACTCGTCGCTGAGCTTGTAGCCATCGGCATCGGCCTGAACCTTGGCCTTGTCGAAGTCGTTGGCGGCAGGGATCAGTTCATTGGTGCACACATCCGCGGCCTTCACCGGATTGGAGATCTGCCCAAGTTCATGAATCTGGTCGAAGAAGGTCTGCCAGGCTTCCATGTTGTGATCGCCCCAGCCGGTACGCTTGCTCATATCGCCACGGAACACAGCGATCTGCTGCAGGATCGAGTTCGTGCCAAGTTCCGGCCCGATATTGCTGGCAAGCGATGGGAACTGTTCGAACACGATCTCGACTGCAGCGCGTGGGTTGAGATACGCGAACTCGAGACCCATGGCCCAACCGCGCAGGTATTTCTCAAGGAACGCCTTCTTGTCCGGATCTTCCAGATCGTCAGCGCGGACAACGAATGTGTTGGCAAACAGCGGTGATTTCTGCACGCCGAGCCAATATTCGAAGTCCAGCCCGGTGGCGATCCATTCCGCCCGCAGGCCTTCCCAGCCAAGCGCCGCATCGCCCTCGCCTGCCTTCAACGCTGTGGCCCAGGTTGGCCAGCCTGCTTCGACATATTTGACCTTGGTGACATCGACGCCCTGCACAGCAAGCATCGGATCGACGATTGACTGCCAGGCCGCCGAGCCGAGAAGGATGGTCTTGCCTTCAAGCGTTTTGAGATCATTGGTGCCCTCGCCCTTGCGGAAGGCAAGGCTGAAAGTGTCGAGCGCGCCCATATGGAAGGCGGACTTGAGTTTCATGCCATTTTCGAGCGCATAGGAAAACACGCCGGGCGAAGGGAAGCCGATATCAGCCTGACCGACATCGACAAACTTGACGGTCGCGGTGCCATCCGACGGACCGGGCTGAAAATCGGCTTCGACTCCGAGATCGTCGAAGTAGCCCATCTTCTTGGCGACATGGTAGGCATAGTCGTCGATCACTTCGATAGTGCCGCGTGGCGAAATCCAGGTGAACTTGGAATAGGGCTCCGCACGCGCGCCGGATGCGCCAAGCACCGAGACGCTGACCACGCCTGCGGCGGAGACCTGAAGGAAAGTGCGGCGGCCCATGCTGCCGGACAAGAAGTTCTTATTCATAACCTATTCCCCTTTTTATGTTGAAGCGTTCCGATAGTTCTTTCCTGGTGCCAGTTCCTCCCGACAACAGGACCTAGGTCAGGCCTCCCAGCTGGCGTACTTCTTCCCGAGAAGGAAAAAGAGCACGTAGATGAGGATGCCCAAAATGGAGAGGATCAAGACCACCGCAAAGAATTGCGGCATCATGATCATCGATGAATAGGACGTCAGTCGATTGCCGAGACCAAAGCCACCGCCGACCATTTCGGCGCCCACTGCAGTCAAGAGACCGAAGATCGAGCCGACCATGAGACCGACAAAAATCATCGGCAGAGCCATGGGCGCACGAATTTTCCAGAAGATCTGCAAGGTGGTGGCACCATAGGACCGGGCCAGTGCGATCTTGCCCTGATCAACGCGGCGAAACCCGGTCGCTGCATTGATCATCACCATAGGACCGGAGGCCAGCGCCACGGCGATGATGCGCGGCTCGTATCCAAATCCAAAACGCAAGATCAGAAGCGGGACCAGCGCCAGCATCGGCGTTGTCACCAGAAGCAGGATGTAGGGCGTGACGATTTTCTCGACGAACGGAAACTGGGTGATCACAGCCGCAAGGATCAGACCGACAGTCGCACCTATGGCAAACCCGCCAAACAATTCGATCAGCGTGTGGCCGAGATGCGGGGCGATCAACGGAAAATCCTTGACAAGCGCCACGGCAATTTCGCTCGGTTTGGGCAGCACATATTGCGGCACCTCCAGCAGTCCCAACAGCAACTCCATTCCGCCAATAACGATCACGGCGACGGCTATCACCGCAAAGATCTCGCCGGCGGACTTGACGCCGGGGCCCGAGGTGAGTGCCGACATGTTGGTAATGCCAACATCGCTGCCGCTTCCCGGCTTGGCATTGAATTCAGGGATTGCGTCTTTCTCGCTCACATCGTCCTCACTGGGCTGCTGTCTGGACTGGTTGGGACGACGCGACAGCGCGGTCCGCCGGGTAGCGGCTCTGCTGGTTCCCGACGATCTCCTGCTTGATGGCGTTGGTAAGGTCAAAAACCTCCTTGGTCGCCATGATCTCCATCGACCGCGGCCTGGCAAACGGCACCGTGTGTATATTGGCCACCCGACCCGGCCGCGGACTCATCACCACAACGCGATCTGAAAGAAAGATTGCCTCATCAATGGAATGGGTGATCAGCACGATGGTCGTCTTGGTATCGAGCCAGATCTCTTCCACCAGCCGGTTCATTTCCTCGCGGGTGAATGAATCGAGAGCACCGAATGGCTCGTCCATCAAAAGCACCGAGGGTTTGAACGACAAAGCCCTGACCAGCGCCGCGCGCTGCTGCATGCCGCCCGAGAGTTCCCCCGGGAAGCGATTGCCAAAACCTTCGAGTCCGACGCGATTGAGCAATTCATCAATCCAGATCCGGTCTGGCTTGATACCCTTGATCTCGAACGGAAAATTGATATTGGCATCAAGATTGCGCCACGGCAGCAGATTGGCATTCTGAAAAACCATACTGATGTCAGGATTGGGGCCGGTAACCGGCTCTCCGTCAAGCAGCACCTCGCCGGCGCTCAGACCGTGAAGACCCGACATCGACCATAGCAACGTGGTCTTGCCGCAGCCCGACGGGCCGACGATCGAAACGATCTCGCCTTCCATGACATCGAGAGAGCAGCGGTCTATTGCCAGCAGGTCGCCCGACCGGGTGTTGTACACCTTGGTGGCGCCCTTAACCTCGAGTTTTGGGTGCATGGAATGCTTGACAGTCATTGTCCCTCACACGTCTTGGCCTGTCCCGCAGTCGACGAAATCTGGATTTCCGCTGCAGCAATGGGAGTTTGTAACTATCCGACTTATGTGTCAAGCATATCGCATGATTATTACGTTTGCGGTGCACAATACGCTGTTTTCAACTTCTCTTGCCTTGTAAAGTGTGTAAGTTTCCTACATTATTGACTTGAAGACGACCAGAATACGTCAGCCTTTGCCGCCGAAAGACAATCACAACTGAACTTACATGGTGGATATCGAAGTGACCAAACCAACGGCAAAATCGTCACACGGCACCGCTGCGCCGGACGACACCGGCAATGAAGGCTACGCCAAAGCGATCCCCGACATCCTCTCCCAGATCAAGGATTCCTACGCGGAATTGCGTCCGGCGGAGCGTCGTGTTGCGGATGTGGTGCTCGCCGATGTGACGTTTTCTGTTGATGCATCCAACGCCGAAATCGCCAGGAAGGCCGATGTCAGCGAACCGACCGTTACCCGTTTCTGTCGCGCCATCGGCTGCGACGGCGTACGCGATTTCAAGCTCAAGCTGGCGCAGAGCGTCGTGGTGGGGCGGCTCTACCTCTCCCCCAACCCGCCTCCCGAGCCCAGCGAGAACGGATCTCCGCTATGGAACGTTGTGTTTGGCGAGGCTCGAAACGCGCTCAATGCGGTCGAACGCAGCATCGATCCGAAAGACATCCTGAAAGCAGCCGAACTGGTAGCGATTGCGCCGCAGGTGCTGGTCTTCGGCCTCGGCGGGAGTTCGACGGCGCTGGCGCTGGAAACCCAGAACCGGCTGTTCCGCTACGGCGTCATCGTCTCATCCTATTCAGACCCCTATGTCATGAAAATGACCGCTTCGACCCTGAAACCCGGTGATCTGGTGATCGCGATCTCGGGCACCGGACGCACCCGCGAAGTGGTGGAAGCGACGACGCTTGCCAAACATTACCGCGCCAATGCGATTGCCATCACCGTCCCGGACAGTGATCTGGCGGCGGTTGTCGACCTGGCGCTCACCGTCGACGTGCCGGAATTCCAGGACGTGTTGAAACCGACTGCCTCGCGCTACGCTTTCCTGGCCATCATCGACCTGGTTTCCACCGCTGTCGGTTACAGGCTCGAGCCGGATGCCCGTGAAACCTTGCGGCGGATCAAATACACGGTGCTCAATCATCGCAAGGGCAAGGTGTTGGAGCCGTTGGGCGACTGACCAAAACCCGGCAGGGGTCAATTTCCAGGCTGCACGCAGCCGTCGACATGGGGAGAATTTGCAATGCAGGACACAGCACCCGCGGCAGAGGCGGCGGCCTGGCTTGCCATGCTGGGCGACAATCTGGGCAAGGGCGACATCGAGGCAACTCTGGATTTGCTGGAGGTTGATTGCTGCTGGCGCGACCTCGTGGCGTTCACCTGGAACATCAAGACCATGGAAGGCAAGGCAGCGATCGCCGAGATGCTGGGCTCTACTCTGGCTGCCACCGAACCATCTGCATGGCAACTCACCGAGGCGTCTGCAACTGATGCCAGCACCATCCAGGCATGGTTCAATTTCAAGACCCGTGCCGGCCGGGGCCAGGGAATATTCAGCCTGACCGACGGCAAGTGCCGCACGATGCTGACGACGCTGCAGTCGCTTGACGGCCATGAAGAGGCGGCGGGGATGACACGCATATCCGGTGTCAATCATCGCGCAGACCGCAACCGCGAGACATGGTCTGAACGCCGGGCGCGGGAAGAAACGGAGCTTGCCGAAGGAACCACCGACCCTTACTGCCTGATCATCGGCGGCGGCCAGGGTGGCATCATGCTCGGCGCACGGCTCAAGCAGCTTGGGGTGCCAACGGTGATCGCCGAAAGGAACGAGAAGGCTGGCGATTCCTGGCGCAACCGCTACCGCTCGCTCGTGCTGCACGACCCGGTCTGGTACGATCACCTGCCCTATGTTCCTTTTCCAGATCACTGGCCGGTGTTTACACCCAAGGACAAGATGGGCGACTGGCTCGAAGCCTATGTCAGGATCATGGAACTGACCTATTGGGGCAGCACCGAGTGCGTGTCTGCCGAATTTGATCCTGCCTCCAAGCGCTGGCGTGTCGAACTCGTCCGCCACGGCAAGCCCATGACAATGCACCCCACCCAACTGGTATTTGCCACCGGTGCCTACGGCCCGCCGAAGATGATTGACCTGCCGGGTTCAGAAAGCTTCGAGGGCAAAATTCTCCATTCAAGCCACTACTCCGAGGGATCTCCCTACCGCGGCAAGAAGGTCGCGGTGATCGGCGCCGCCAGTTCCGGGCACGACATATCGGTCGACCTTTGGGAAGCAGGTGCAGAGGTGACAATGATCCAGCGCTCGCCGACAACCGTGATCCGTTCGGAAACCCTGATGGAGCTTGGCTTCGACATCTATTCCGAGGAAGCCGTACAAAAAGGCATCGATGTCGACACTGCCGACATGATAGCCGCAGCAACACCCTTCGCGCTCCAGCCCCCGATCCAGCGCGCACTGACGCAAAAGATCCGCGAGCGCGATGCTGACTTCTACACAAAACTTGAGGCAACCGGATTTCTGATCGATTTTGGCGAGGACGACACCGGGCTGATGATGAAGGCGTTCCGCACCGGGTCAGGCTATTATCTCGATGTCGGTGCATCACAACTGATCATCGATGGTGAAATCGGCATCAAGGCCGGCGTCGAGATCGACCGGCTTACAGAGACCGGAATTCAGTTTGCCGATGGCACTACAATAGAAGCCGACGTGATCATCCAGTCGACCGGTTTTCACTCGATGCACGAAGTGGTCGCCAGTATCGTCTCCCGAGAAACAGCAGACCGGATCGGCACATGCTGGGGTCTGGGGTCGGGCACACGCAACGATCCCGGGCCCTGGCACGGGGAACTGCGCAACATGTACAAGCCGGTGGCGCAGGAAAACATGTGGTTTCAAGGCGGCAATCTGGCGTTTCAGCGGTTCTTCTCGAAGTTTGTGGCGCTGCAGATCAAGGCGCGCATGGAAGGCATCGAAACCCCGGTCTACGCCGCGCCTGTGTGATTTAGGCGAGATCCGGACCAAATGCGCCCCAGTTCCGAATTATGAATTGATCGATTCCGAAGCGAGCCGACAATGCATCTACATCTGCAAGATGCTGACTGTTGAGCCGCTCAAAACCAAATGAATTTTGTTGCAGTCACCGTGCAAAAGAATTCGTTTGAAATGCCCCTGATCCTCGTCCATCGCAAAGCTCATCACCCTCAAACATCGACAGCGGAGAGATAGGCTTGACCATCACCTGGAGCGAACTGAACGAGAGCGAGAAGACTGCACTCAAGCGGTTGAACCGCGGCCCATACCCCGCATTGGAGCCATCCTTGGCCGAGCGGCTGATTGCGCTTGGTCTTGTCGAGCAAAGACCGAGCGGCATCGGGATCAATCGGGCCGGACGTGAACTCGTTATTGGTGTGTTGCTGAACCCGCGTGAAGACTGATACGCGGTTTCGCCGGCTTTCATCTGCCCCAACGACCAGTTCGGCTCAAGCGACCACCTGTTTCAGGCCACGCAACGCCTCCTGAATGTCGGCTCTTGCCTGGCTGGCTTCAGGATAAACCGCATAGGCGGGGTAGGTGAATTCCGGTGCACCGTCGACAATTTCGAGCTCTCCGGACTCGATATGAGGCGCTGCCGTACCGCGGCGGAAGTACCCCATCCCACCGACTCGCAGGATATAGCTCAAGCCGAGGGGACCGAGACCAACGAACAGCCCAGGCTCGCCGAAGGAATTCGAACCTGCGTCGTGCTGCGCAGCAAACGATGGGCCCCAATCGACATGGATGTAGTCTTCCCCGCCAGCCGTCTCGCCGTCCCTCGATCTGGTCCTGACGAGAACCAGCTGTTCTTCGACCAGCAACTCGACCCTGAAACCCGGCAAAAGTTTTGGCGCGTACAGCACAGCGATATCGAGAACGCCTGTCCTAAGCTGCTCCAGCAATTGGTCAGGCACGCCTACATTGGCATGAATGGCGATTTCAGGCTTTTGGTCTTTCATCCAGACCAGCCAGTCGAGCAGCAATGGGTTCCAGAGACTGAGCTCGCCGCCCAGCGCAACGACACTGGTGCGCCCCGAAGGGATGGCCAACTGGTGCCGTGCCCGTTCCCATATCTGCACAAATGATTGGGCATAGCGCTCAAATTCGCGACCTGCCGATGTCAGTTGCGCGCCATTACGGTTGCGGATGAACAATTGCCGCCCCAGCACATCTTCAAGTGTGCGGATACGGGCGCTAACTGTGGTCTGGGTGACATGAAGACGGTCTGCTGCCTTGAGAAAACTGCCCGAATGAACAATCTCCAAAAATGTGCGGGCCCGGTCAATATCCATCACAGCCTCCCTTAAGTGCAATAATATTGCATCAATAGAGCATTTAGTTCGGTTGCATTCTTGTCTTTTGACGGCATTTTTACCGTGCGAAATTGCGCTGCGCAGGCCTGTGGCAGGGAGCCGGATTCCAACAATCCGTCCCTTGCCGCACAACATCCTCATGGACACCATCGTCACCGACGCATGACTACGAAGGCGGTTTCAAAGAGACCTGCAGCGATGCCGAAAAGTCACTCGAATCGCGTCGGCAATATGGGTGCATGAGCAGCCACCGTGGGCCGCACCGATTGCGCGAAATCCTGTTCCGAGAGCATGATATCAGCCAGCGTGTGTTCATCGAATGTGCAGATAAAGGTCGCCAAAGCCTTGTTGAGCAGCTTGGGTAACCGGCACCTGCTTGAGATCAAACATTCATTGGCCGGTGTGAAACACTCAACCAGAGCAAAATCCGATTCCGTCTCCCGGATGACGGCACCGAGATTGATCTCTTCAGGGCGACGGGCCAGCGTGAAACCGCCGGAACGGCCACGCACACCGCGCAGATAGCCGGCATTGATCAGCAAGTTGACGACTTTCATCAGATGGGCCTGCGAGATCTTGTAGACCCGGGCTGTTTCCTCGATCGTCACCAACCTGTCGCCGGCCGCTCCCGCATACATCAGCACCCGCAATGCATAGTCGGAAAAAGTAGTCAGCTTCATGAAATTCCCCGGTATCGATGTTCTATTGTATATGACAGCAGACACGCCACGAACACGGCCTAGTCGACATTTAGGATCTATACCCGCATTGGTGCAATCTCGGCACTGCACTGCCTGAGCAGATCACAAATGGCAGGGTAACAGTTAACTCGCCCGCTCTTACACGAACATCATCACCACGATGGCTCCGAGCACCACCAGCACAAGTCCCCAAACCAGCATTGGCACGAGCGTATTATTGGAATCGATGTCGCCCGTCTCATAGATCAGCGGTTTGTTTGAATCGGCTTTTTCGTCGGGGTCTGTGATTTTTTGGTTTCCTTGTTCATCATCGGCATCTCCGGATTGTGTCAAGATGCCGATCTGATGCCTTCGGCGTGATGGGCGGCAATTGCCATCCAGTCCCGCAACATCCCCTGATCCTCCTTGGAAAACCGGGCACGATGCTTCAGGTCTTCAAACGTATCATCTGAATGCAGGCGACCATATTCATCGCTGACAAGCGACTGGAATTCGACCCAAGCTTCGTCTGTCTCCGGCCCGATAGGCTGTGTGATCCCGTTCGAGGCCATGTAGAGACGATCCGTTTCGTGTTTCATCGGAATTCTCCTTGCGCTTCGACTGTCCTTGTTTCCCCCGATGCCTTGAGCATCATCGCCATCACACCCATGTCGCGGCAGAAACCTGTGTTCAACGCCATGAAAACCATCTCGGAGGGATCAAGCCTTGGCTCGCGCCGCCCCGCGTTGTGGCTATCGAAATCCACATCAAGCCCGACCGGCCGACAAAAGGCGCCGTTTCCGGCGCCACACCCAAAGGGTCTCATCGGCCCGATCCTGTCGTAGCGGCGATCCGCGAAAAGCTAGGATTCGCCTCTTCTGACATTTGCGCCTCATGGAGTGACCTCATGTGGGCTTGCAACTGGGCAGCAGCGATGGGCGGTAGCAACCTGGCGAGCAACGTTTCAAGAAATGGCTTGATAATACGACCTGTCACACCGCGTTCGGCACAGATCAGATCAAGGATATTGGCCTCGAGCCGGGACAGGCCAACCGGGGGTGCTGCGGAATTCAGGATGATGTGCAGGGCATGCTCTACGTGGTCCCAACGCGCGCCGGAAATATGGGTCATCACATTGTTGATGTGGCTGTGAGCCCGGAATGCCGCAACCAGATCACCGGCAAGAACTTCGAGATCCGGAGCCGTTTGTTGCGGCACGATGTCTCCATCACCTGCATTCACATCCGCGCCGAAATCGAATTCGGAACCGATAGCCTCGTGATAACCCACGTTGCGCTCAGCCCCATCAAACGCTCGTAATTGCTGGAATTGCATCATGCTCATCGTGCGCCCCATCAACCCGGTTCATCTCGTTTCATCATGCGAAATCACCGGCCACCGCGGGCTGAAGATCCGTTGACAGATGTCTAAACCATAAAAGATATATTGACAATACATCTTTAAATAGGAACATTGCAGCTCGTCGACGCAGGGGGCAAATTCGCAATGCGAAACGCCTTGTCTCCATGGTCTGGAACGGAAAGTACGGAGGTAGATATGACAATAGAGTTTGGAGATGGCGGCTTTGTCATCAATGCAAGCCTGATCGGGCCACTGCTCGACGTGGCACCGTCCGATGTCCCAAAGCTGATGCGCGACGGCGCGGTCACCAGTCTGTGCGAAACCGGGATCGGCGACGATGCCGGCGGATATCGATTGAGTTTCTTCTACCGGGGCCGCCGCGTCCGTTTGCAAGTCACTGAGACCGGAGACATTCTGCGCCGGTCAGTCATCGACTATGGCGACATTCCGCTGCCTCAGGCAATGCACAGGCCCGGCGCATAAGGTTTCCGGAGACCATGCAGAGTTGTTGCACGTTCGACATCTCGCCGCAGACAGGAGCCCTGATATGAACCGTCGCACCACCACGAAGTTGCCTGAAGCGATCACCGCCTTTATCGCGATCACCTGGCTCGGCATGCTTCTCGGCGTTTCGTTCATCGCAACCCCGGTGAAGTTTCAGGCGCCGTCTCTCAGCCTGCCAGTGGCCCTTGAAATCGGCAGGGTGACATTCTCGCTTTTCTCCAAAATCGAATGGGCTACTGCCGCGCTGTTGATCCTTTCCGGTCTTGCCTGCAAGCGCAGGATCTTGTCCCTGCTGTTCTGCGCAGGTCTTGCTGCAATCCTCACTGCCGAGACATCCTGGCTCCTGCCTATTCTCGATATTCGGGTTGAAGCCATCATTTCGGGAACGCCGACGCCCGCTGACTGGCATCATTTTCTCTATGTCGGCCTCGAAATGATCAAAGCGACCCTTCTGATTGCCCTGTCCATCCACCTTCTCCGGCAACTGACAGCGGCGCATGAATCGCCTGACATCCCATACGGAGAAACGGTCCCATGAATATGAGATCACCCCCGGGCTTCCGCGAAGCCGCCCGCCGCCTCACGTCCATGCAATGAAACGTCCGCCTTTTTAGCCAGTCCGGCAGCCGTCAAGATTGCAGCGTTTCGGCAGCTTTCCGCTCTATTCGGGTCTGCCCATGCCAATACAGAAAAACACGCGCGCATGTCTGCTCACCCTCATCAACAGACCAACAGGAACGATCTCTGTGTGCTACCGTACAGTCTGCCTCACAAGGAATCCCCGATGATTGCGCAACTCTCACGAACCGAACGCCAGTTGGCCGCGGTCCTCGCCATAGCGCTGGCACTGCTGGGTTTGACGATGGCGGTCGCGGCAAAGCAGGGCCCGATGGCTGTGCACGGTTTCATGGCGCTGGCCCTCGGAATGGGGTTGTTCATCGCCGTGGCCAGCGTGCTGGAAAAGCCGCAGACCAATCCGGACGCAGATCAGCAATATTACGATGACCCGACCAAGGTCGGCATTATCCTGTCCATGGTCTGGGGGGTGTTTGCCATGGCAATCGGCCTTTGGGTCGCCGCCCTCATGGTGTGGCCTGATGCCACCTTGGGTCACGCCTGGATGAGCTATGGGCGGATCCGCCCGGTGCATACCACCGGCGTGATCTTCGCCTTTGGCGGCAATGCGCTGATTGCCACCTCGTTCCATGTCATGCAGCGTACCAGCCGCACCCGGCTTGCTGACCAGTTGAGCCCCTGGTTCGTGCTGGTTGGCTATAATCTGTTTCTAGTCTGGGCGGTCACCGGTTACATGATGGGTGTCACCCAGTCGAAGGAGTATGCGGAGCCCGAGTGGTACGCCGATCTTTGGCTGGTGGTGGTCTGGGTGGCTTATCTGGTGCTTTATCTGCGCACTCTGGCGCGCCGGGCCGAGCCGCACATCTATGTCGCCAATTGGTATTATCTTGCCTTCATCGTCGTTGTGGCAATGCTGCACATCGTCAATGGTTTCGCCCTGCCGGTCAGCTTTGCCGGTGCGAAGAGCTATACCGTATTCTCAGGTGTCCAGGACGCCATGGTGCAATGGTGGTACGGCCATAACGCGGTCGCCTTCTTCATGACCTCGGGTTTTCTGGGGATGCTCTACTACTACCTGCCGGTCAGGGCGCAGCGGCCGATCTATTCCTACCGGCTTTCAATCCTCAGCTTCTGGGGCATCACCTTCTTCTATCTCTGGGTCGGCTCGCACCATCTGCACTACACCGCCCTGCCACACTGGGTGCAGACGCTGGGCATGACGTTTTCAATCATGCTGCTGGTGCCAAGCTGGGCCTCGGCCGGCAATGCGATTGCCACACTGAACGGCGCATGGGGCCGGGTCCGCGATGACGCGACCTTGCGCTTCATGTTCGTGGCGGCAGTATTTTACGGGCTGTCGACGTTCGAGGGTTCGTTCATGGCCATCCGGCCGGTCAATGCGCTGTCGCATTACACCGACTGGACCGTCGGCCATGTCCATTCCGGCGCGCTGGGCTGGCTGGCGATGGTGACATTCGGCGCCTTCTATTCAACCGTACCGCTGATCTGGGGACGCAAGGCGATGTATTCCGCCAGGCTCGTCGAATGGCATTTCTGGCTCGCACTTGCCGGCCTGCTTACCTACGTGTTTTCGCTGTGGAACGCCGGCATCACCCAGGGCCTGATGTGGCGCACCTACAATGCGGCAGGAACGCTCAACTATTCTTTCATCGAGAGTATCGACGCGATGCGCCCCTACTACATCGCCCGCTTCTTCGGCGGCGTGCTTTTCCTGGCCGGGATCTGTGTCGGCGCAGTCAACATCTGGCTGACGGTCCGCGGTGTTCGCGGCGAGGCACCCGATCGTCCATTCGCAATGCAGGGAGCGGAGTAGACCCATGTCCCTGTTCAAAGCTCACTACAATCTTGAAAAGAAATCCATCTGGCTGGTGGTCGGCATCATCGCGGCTGCCAGCGTCGGAGGCCTGGTCGAGATCGCGCCGTTGTTCACCATCGACCAGACGGTCGAGACCACGCCCGACATGCGGGTCTACACCCCGCTCGAACTGTCTGGACGCAACATCTACATCCGCGAGGGATGCTATGCCTGCCACAGCCAGATGATCCGCACCTTGCGCGATGAGGTCGAACGCTACGGCCCCTATTCGCTGGCGGCGGAATCTCAATATGACCATCCGATGCTGTGGGGCTCCAAGCGAACCGGTCCTGACATAGCGCGGGTGGGTGGCAAGTACTCCGATGAATGGCATGCCGCCCATATGAACAATCCGCGCGATGTGGTGCCAAGCTCAATCATGCCGGCCTATCCGTGGCTGGCAGAAACAGCGCTCAACGTCTCGGATCTGGACGCACATCTGACCGCGCTCAGGACGCTGGGCGTGCCCTATACCGACGCAATGATCGAAAATGCGTCTGCGGATGCGCTGGCGCAGGCCACGCCTGACAGCGATGCCGCCAGTGGCGTCAGCGAGCGCTATGGAGAGGCGACCAACATGCGGAGGTTCTCAAGCCAGGACACTGTCACCGAACTGGATGCACTGATCTCCTATCTGCAGATTCTTGGCCAGATGACGCAAGCCGCCTACACCACCGAACCAGTGGGAAACTGAGCCATGACCATCAACCATGATCTACTCGTCATGATCGCCAAATCCTTCGGCCTGTTTTATCTGATGGGATTCTTCATCATTGTGGTGATCCATACCTACCGCCCTTCCAGCAAGGCCCTGGCGGAGCACGCCGCGCGCTCGGTTCTTGAACCGGAGGATCAGCCATGTCGGTAATCGAACGCGATTCGGTAACCGGCTACACCACCACCGGTCACGACTGGAACGGAATCAAGGAACTCAATTCCCCTATTCCCCGGGCGGTGATCATCTTCATCATTGTATCTCATCTCGCGGCCCTGATCGGATGGATCCTGCTTCCAAGCTGGCCGCTCGGACGAACTTTTACCAAAGGCGTGCTGGAGGTAGATCAAAAGACCGATCTGGCTGCCGATATCGCCGCCGCAAACATCGCGCGTGCTGACTGGATGACAGAGATCACGACACTGGATTTTGATGCGATCCGCGCGGATCCGGAGCTGATGAACCGTGCGCTGGAAACCGCCGCGCCGATCTTCGGCCAGAACTGTGAGGCCTGCCACGGCAAGGACGGCATCGGCGGTCCGGGATTTCCGCGGCTCTCCGACTCGGCCTGGATCTGGGGCGGGACGGCTGATGATATTGCCGAGACCATTACCGTCGGCATCAACAGCGCCCACCCCGACAGCCGCTTTGCCCAGATGCCCGCCTTCGGCCGCGACGAGATGCTGGACCGCGACCAGATCAGCATGATGACAAGCTATGTCCAGACCCTCTCGGGCGGTGTCATCGCTGACGATCCCTCGGAAGCCGCAATACTGTTTCAGGATAATTGTGAAGCTTGCCACGGCGAGGACGCCCGGGGGGCTGAAGGCACCGGCGCGCCCAACCTGACCGATGCGGCCTGGACCTATGGTGGCGATGCGGCGAGCATCTGGCAGACGCTGATGAACGGGCGCCAGGGCCACATGCCGACCTGGCAGAACCGCCTGAGCACCGCCGACATCCGCATGCTTGCGCTTTATGTCGAGGCAATGCCGGGGAAATCACAATGACGCTGTCGCCTCGCCTCATTGCCGGTTTGGCCGCAGTCGCAGCCATCGCACTGGTGGTGGCGGCGAACTGGCAGTTCGTCTCGCTCGCCACCGGCTCCAATCCCGGTTGTGTCCCTGTCGATCCAGCCAGGCATGCCGCCAAGGCTGGCTGTTGAACGAGGTTGTCCATGCTTGAACCCCTTCCCGCTGTCCAACCTCCGATCCGCCCGGACCGTAGCTTTGCCCGGCATTTGCCGGCGACAGCGGCGCTGTCCTGGCTTGCCGCCGGGTGGGCTGATTTCAGCTATAACCCGTTGCAAAGCCTGACCTACGGCCTCGCCAGTTTTGCCCTGTCGGTGCTGGTGATCTGGGGACTGGTGCTTGCGGATCTCATGTGGTTGATCTTTCCGGCGCTATCCGGTTTTCTGGTGATCGGTCCGCTTGTCGCCATCGGCCTCTACGAGAAGAGCCGCAAGTTGCAGCGCGGAGAAAAAGTCAGCCTTGCCGACATGCTGCTGGTCCGTCCGCGTTCGGGCGCCCAATTGGCCTTTGCCGGCCTGATGCTGTGTCTGCTGGTGATGGTGTGGCTCAGGGCGGCAGACCTGCTATACGCGCTGTTTTTCGGCCTGCTGCCGTTCCCGGGTTTTGACCAGATCCTCAGTCAGCTTCTCACAACGCCGCGCGGCTGGGCGTTGATCCTGACCGGATCGGCAGTGGGCGGCATGTTCGCGGCCTTCGCCATGGCGATCAGCCTGTTCTCAATACCGATGCTGCTCGACCGCCGCACCGATGCGCTGACCGCGTTGGGCACATCATTCGCTCTCACCACCCACAATCTCCGCGTGGTGCTTCCCTGGGGCATGATCGTCGCCTTCGGCTTTGCCATGTGCGCTGTAACCGGGCTGCTCAGCATGATCATCATATTTCCCCTGCTCGGGCACGGAACCTGGCACGCATGGGTGGCGCTCCGCCCTGAGGAGGTCGCGGAATGAATTATCTGTTCCTGATCCCGATTTCGATAAGCCTCGGCGCCATCGGGCTGGGCGCATTTTTGTGGAGCCTGCACACAAATCAATATGAGGATCTGGAAGGCGCCGCCGTGCGTGTTCTCAATCCGGATGCACCGCCGATACCCCCAAGGAAAAGTCCAAACCTTAAAAATCCATTTGGCACTCGATCCGGACTTTCGAATCCGACTTCGTGATTTCCAGCGCATCCCGATAAGTCCTGTATCCGAACAATGGCTGGTAAGAATCCCGTCACGCGCTAAAACTGCGGGAACAGCACTCTAATTTCTGGAGCTCAAATGCCATCCAAATATTTTGTGCCTCGTGGGGGGCACCCGGGCCAGGAACAACTCCTCACCGACCGGGCAGTGTTTACAGATGCCTATGCCGTTATCCCGAAAGGCACAATGCAGGATATCGTCACCAGCTTCCTGCCCTTCTGGGACGATACCCGCTTGTGGGTGCTTTCGCGTCCACTGAGCGGTTTCGCAGAAACATTCTCGCAGTACATTATGGAAGTTGCACCTGGGGGCGGCTCAAACCGTCCTGAGACAGATCCCGGCGCAGAAGCGGTGCTCTTCGTAGTCGAAGGGTCGGCATCGCTCGAGGTAAACGGTCAACACCATGACCTGCAGCCCGGAGGTTACGCCTATTTGCCGCCGCAAACCGACTGGACATTGCACAACAAGGGGTCAGAAAAACTGATCTTTCACTGGATCAGAAAATATTACGAAGTTGTCGATGGGCTCGAGGCCCCGGATGTGCTGATCACCAATGAAAACGACATCGCACCGACCGTCATGCCCGGCACGGAAGGCAAATGGGCGACGACCCGGTTTGTCGATCCCAAGGATCTTCGCCATGACATGCACGTGACCATTGTCACCCTGGAGCCGGGAGCCGTTATTCCATTCGCAGAAACTCACGTGATGGAACACGGACTTTACGTCTTGGAAGGCAAAGCGGTCTACCGGCTCAATCAGGACTGGGTCGAGGTCGAAGCCGGAGACTACATGTGGCTCAGGGCGTTTTGCCCGCAAGCCTGCTACGCCGGAGGTCCTGGGAAGTTTCGCTACCTTCTCTACAAGGATGTAAACCGGCATATGAGCCTGAGTTCACCCGCCAGGTTTGCGGCTCGGGCGCGTTCCTAAGTTCCGCATTTTCTTGGGGGGCTTTGTTTTCTCCGCCCCTCAAGCCACCTCTGCCCTCGTCGGCCTTACGCCTCCTGCATCAATGGGTGTCAGCTGCAATGCTTGGCTTAGTAAAGCTAGAGCTCGCCCTTCAAAATGAGGCGCGCGATGACCGTGTCGGCAATGTGCGCACAGCGGGCTCCGTCGAACGGAAAGATGCTGCTAAACCCGCCCTGCAACTTCTGTTCCAGTGCTGCACGCAATTGCCGGCGCGCCCGGAACAGGCGTGTTTTCACAGTAACCGGGTTGAGCGACAGATCGCGGGCAATGTCACGTATCTTCATTCCCTCGACCTCATGCAGCAAAAAAGGCAGCCGCAAGTCGGGTGACAGACCAGCCACCACCAATTCGAGAATCCCGCTCATCTGGGTCCTGCCGAAATTCGCTTCAGGCGTCTCGCTGCCGCTGACAAATTTGAGGATATTGCCGTTGTTCTCCTCAGTCACGGTATCGTATTCCTCTTCTGAACGCGTGCGTCTTGAGCGCATCAATGCGGCGTTGATTGCGATACGGGTGATCCATGTCGAAAACTGCGCCCGCCCGTCGAAGTGTTCCAGCTTGGTAAAGGCGGAAAGATAGGTCTCCTGAACCACCTCCTCAGCCTCGACATCGCTGAAGACGATACCGCGCGCGATCCGAAACAGGCGGGGATTCAGCCGCCGGATCAACTCGCGGATGGCCGCCTCATCTTTCATTCGTGCCGCAGCGACCAGAACTGCCTCGGCTGATAAAGACCGTTCCGCATGGCCGGAGACTCGATTGACTTTTGTCGTCACTCTGCTGGCTCCCTTTCGACACGTCTGCTGGCGAAGATCTGATCAACTGAAGGCAAGCTAGCCAACACTTCGGGCATCACGTCACCTGTATCGGCTGCAGGTCCCTCCCATCCGGGATCATCCGGCTCGCCCACAACGATCCGGCCGATCATGCCGCCCATCTCGTGCGGGATGCAATAAAAGTCATAGACTCCCGGCACCCTCAGCTTGATCTCGAACATGTCGTCCGGCAACAGGAAGTCACTATCCCAGGGCATTGCCGCCGCAGGAATCCTCCGTAATCGACCATACAGAGATGGGTGATAGGCGGTGGCGGTGTGGCTGTTACCGGGGTCGCGGTTGACAAAGCGTACCGTTGTACCGGCAGCGACTGCAAGGCCCCGTGGTGAGAACCAGATGCGTTCGCCGCGCGCAGTCCCTCGCATCTCGATCACCTCGGCTGGCATTGCCCGCGAATGGCGCGGTGCCAGGAGGGCGGCAACAGCGCCGCCCCCAAAGACCAGAAAGTTCCGGCGCGCCGCCTTCATTTCGCCAATCGCGATTTAGCGCCCTCGTCGTGATAAAGCACCACGTGAGCATGCGGTTCTTCCACGCCAGGATGGCCTGCATTGTAGTAGATATCGACACTGCTGACCGTGTGCGATCCCAGTCCGAGACCGTCATAGGACGTGCCGCCCGCCAGCGCCTTCAACGGCGTCATATAGACTGTGGCCGACAACTTGCCATCGTGATCATAGGCCAGGAACGGTCCGGCCGGCAGAGTGTCCGGATTGACAAAAAGTGTCCCCAGACCGGGCAAGAAATCGGGCAGCGGCACAATAGTGCTGACCTGCACGAAAGGCGCTCCTGGAGGAGAATTTTTCAACGCATCTTCGTCATGAGCAAGCGCAGGTGTCACGGCCATTGCCAGCACCATCGTCAACAGCGGGAGTGGATTCTTCATGTTGGTTCCTTTCCGGATTGTCGTTGGGTGCGTTTCCGGGCACCCTGATCATTGGATGCGGCAGAACCGAAAAGGTTCGCGTGTAAAAAATATTTCCAGAGCCAGATGATGCGCAGGGATTTACCGACCACCTATGCTTCCCTTCACCTCACACGCACGCGCCACGCGGGAATGACATTCAACGGAACTTTTGCAGCTGTTCGGGACTTCTCGAGAAAGGAGACTGTCATGGCAAAATATTCAAAAGGCGATCATGTGAGCTGGAATTCTGAAGCTGGCCGCGTCAGTGGCAGGATCATCAAGATCCACGAAAGCGATTTTCTCTACAAGGGCCATCCCCGGCGCGCTTCAAAAGACGACCCGCAATACGAAATCGCTAGCGACAAGACCGATCACATTGCCGCGCACAAGGAAACCGCGCTTACGAAGATTGACTGATGGCGACGCATTTCACGACGGTCGGTCACTCGAATCGCAGCCTCGAGGACTTTCTCGCCATTCTGCGTCAGGGACAGGTAGGGGTCATTATAGACGTCCGGTCTTTTCCAAGATCGCGCGCCAACCCGACGTTCAACATCGACACCCTACCCGCCGAACTCGCCCGCGTGCAGATAGATTATCAACATCTTGGCGGGCTTGGCGGCCGCCGGCCGAAACAGCCGGAGGTGGATGAAAACCTGAATGCCATGTGGCGGAATCGAAGTTTTCACAATTACGCCGGCTATGCTCTGAGCCAAGAATTCGCCGTCGCCTTCCGCGACCTTCTCCGGCTTGGTCAGGATCGTCGGGTGGCGCTGATGTGTTCAGAGGCGGTGTGGTGGCGGTGTCATCGTCGCATTATCACCGACTATCTGATCGTCACCGGTCATGACGTCGAACACCTGATGACTGCAGGCAGGATCGAGCCTGCTCGACTGACACCCGGAGCCCGGACGACCGCCGACGGACAAGTGATCTATCCTGCAACGTAGCGATTATTTCTGCTGTGAACTGGCATCTGGTCAACGCTCGACCGAAAGTCAGACAACGCCTTAAGAGGCTTTGCGTGCAACTTCGTTGACAGCAAAATTATTGCATCAACAGAGCATTTAATTCCGTTTGTCTTGTCGTTTTGGAAGGTTCACCATTTCGAAGTCTATCCGCGGCAGGACCGCTGCCGTGGTGTCAACGTGTGACGGAGAGCACGATGCCCGATAAGACTGACACCCAGCTCAAATCACCAAACGTCACCGTAACCCTGGATGATCCCAAACCTCCGTTCTTTAGACGTTGGGCTTTTTCGACCAACCACAAGGATATCGGAACGCTCTATTTGCTGTTTTCAATCCTTGCAGGACTATTTGGAACCGGGCTCTCCGTGCTGATGCGGATGGAACTGCAGCAACCCGGCATGCAGATATTTGGTGATCCCGGCACCTACAACGTCGTCGTCAGCGCCCATGGGCTGGTGATGATCTTCTTCGTCCTCATGCCGGCGCTGATCGGCGGCTTCGGCAACTGGTTCGTGCCGATCCTGATCGGTGCGCCCGACATGGCATTTCCACGCCTGAACAATATTTCATTCTGGCTTCTGGTGGTCGCATTCGTGCTCTTCATCGCCTCGATGTTTGTGGAGGGAGCGCCAGGAACATCGGGGCACGGCGGCGGCTGGACCTTGTACCCGCCCTATTCGACCGCCGGGCAGCCCGGACCCGCAGTCGATTTTGTCATCTTGTCGATTCACTTGTCGGGCATCTCCTCGATCCTGGGCGCGATCAACTTCATTACAACCATCTTCAACATGCGCGCACCGGGCATGACTCTACACAAGATGCCGCTGTTTGCCTGGTCTATGCTGGTAACAGCCTTCATGCTCTTGTTTTCATTGCCGGTGCTTGCCGGTGCGGTCACCATGCTTCTGACCGACCGCAACTTTGACACCACCTTCTTTGCCCCCGCGGGCGGCGGAGATCCGATCCTCTATCAACATCTGTTCTGGTTCTTCGGTCACCCGGAAGTCTACATCATGATCCTGCCAGCCTTCGGCATTGTCAGCCAGGTCGTCTCGACCTTCTCGCGCAAGCCGGTGTTCGGTTACCTTGGCATGGTCTACGCAATGCTTGCCATCGGCCTGATCGGCTTCATCGTCTGGGCGCATCACATGTTCACCGTTGGCCTCTCGATCGATTCCCAACGCTATTTCATGGTCGCCTCAATGGTCATCGCAGTGCCAACCGGCGTGAAGGTGTTTTCCTGGCTGGCAACAATGTGGGGCGGCTCGATTTCCTTCCGCACACCCATGCTGTGGGCGATCGGCTTCATCTTCCTGTTTACCGTCGGCGGCGTCACCGGTGTGCAACTCGCCAGTGCCGGTCTCGACCGGCCCTTGCACGACACCTATTACGTAGTCGCCCATTTCCACTACGTGCTGTCGCTGGGTTCAGCCTTCGCCATCTTTGCCGCCTGGTACTACTGGTTCCCGAAGATGTCTGGCTATCTCTACAATTCCATCCTCGCCAAGACCCATTTCTGGTTGATGTTTATCGGCGTCAACTTCGTCTTCTTCCCGCAACATTTCCTTGGCCTTGCCGGCATGCCACGCCGCTATGTCGACTATCCCGAAGCCTATGCAGGCTGGAATTTCGTCTCATCGATCGGCGCCTACATTTCCGCGTTGGGCCTGATCTTCTTTCTCATCACCGTGGTTGAAGCTTTCATCAGGAAACGGGCCGCGGGTGACAACCCCTGGGGCGCAGGCGCAACCACCCTTGAATGGACGCTGTCATCGCCACCACCATTCCATCAATTTCAGTCACTGCCGCAGATCAAGTAACGCCGGTGTCGTCGCTACTGCCCAAATTCGATAGGAGCATCCAAATGAACGAGGCTGCAGAAAACGGATCCAGTCTTTGGCCCATGATTACCTTCGGAATTTACTGGGCCTATCTGATTGCCACCTATGAAAAGCGCAGGCGAAAGGGGTTGAAGACGTTCTTTGATCTCGTCCTTTCTCCGCACGAGCCAGGCGCCGCACACGACCAAAACTCCAATTGGTTCACGATCCTTTCCAACAGGCAGAACGACCTCGACGACGACAATTTTCTGACCGGCGCAGTAAAGACATATGAGTTCATTCTGACAAATTATGCCGCAGGGAAAACAGCGGAACTCGTCGGGTTGCTTTCCCCCGATGTTTTCGAGGTATTCTCAAACCATATCGAAGACCGGGCAACCAGAGGTGAACGACTGTCTCTCGATATTGTAACGCTCTCAGACGCACGTATCGTAGCCAAAGACTCAGCAATACCCTGACCGAACTCACGGTCCGGTTTGAAGCAGAAATCTTTGTCTCCAAACAGAAGGCAGATCCGGACCATTTTCCGAATGCCGCACCGGAATTGTTGAACACAATCGATATCTGGACATTCCAGAAACGCAAAAATGCTGCGAGCAGGAACTGGATACTGGTAGCCGTCGAAACCGGCTGACCGTGACACAGCTAATTCATCGAGGCGGGTTTGGTGGGAAGTGGGTCAGGGATTGCACGGAAACTTGTAGCTGATGCGGAGTACCCATGGGATTTGGCCAAAGCGCTCCACATCAGAATTGACGACGACAATCATTCTTAGCCCAGCTAACTTTCACGCCTCCCAATCAACCTCCGCTGCGCTGACCTGTGACGTCGGCTTTACTCCGCCAATATGCAGGCGACCTGACGACCGGCGATCAGCCGTTCGGGCGGAATGGCATCAGCGCATTGGGGAATGGCGATCGGGCAGCGCGGATGGAAGGCGCAGCCGCTGGGAATATTGAGTGGTGAAGGCAATTCACCCTCAAGCTGCACCCGTTCGCGCTTCTTGGTCGGATCGGCGATCGGCGTCGCCGACAACAGTGCCTGGGTGTAGGGATGTTTCGGCGCCGCGAAAACGGTCTCTGCCGGTCCTGATTCCACCGGACGACCAAGATACATCACCATCACCTCGTCGGCGATGTGCTTGACCACCGAAAGGTCGTGGCTGATGAACAGATAGGCGAGACCGAACTCCGCCTGCAGATCGATCAGCAGGTTGAGCACCTGGGCCTGGATCGACAGGTCCAGCGCCGAGACCGGCTCGTCGAGAACCAGAATTTTCGGGTTGAGCATCAGCGCCCGAGCGATGGCGATGCGCTGCCTCTGGCCACCCGAGAACATGTGCGGGTAGCGGTCGTAATGCTCTGGTCGAAGCCCGACCCGCTCCATCATGGCACGCGCCTTCTGGCCCCGTGTCTCCGCATCGTCCTGGGTGTTGATCTTGAGCGGCTCCTCAAGGATCGATCCGACCTTCTGGCGCGGATTGAGCGAGCCATAGGGATTCTGGAACACGATCTGCACGGTGCGGCGAAGGTCCTTGTCAGTGTACACGGCAGGTCTGCCGTTAATGGTCAGCACACCGGAACTGGGTTCCTCGATCATGGTGACGAGACGCGCCAGCGTTGACTTGCCGCATCCGGATTCGCCCACAACGGCCAGTGTCTTGCCGGGGGTCAGATCGAAGCTGACGCCATTGAGCGCACGCACCAGCGCAGGCGCTCCGAAGACGCCGCGCTTGACCTCATAGGTCCTGGTCAGATCCGTGGCCTGAAGAACCGTGCTCATACCGTAATCTCCCGGGCCTGAGTGCCGTCGGCGGGCGTTCCGTTGATGAGCGGATGATTGCACAAGGCATGGCCCATGTCGGGGCCTTGCCGGGTGGCGTTGATGCGGCAGCTTGAGGTGGCGTAGGCGCAGCGCGGCTCGAACAGGCATCCTGGCGGCCGGTCAAACTGACCCGGAACCACACCGGGAATCGACGGCAAATGCCCGCGTCCTGTGGCCCGCTCCGGCAGGGCCGACAGCAGGGCCGCGGTATAGGGATGGTGCGGATCGGAAAACAGATCTTCCACCGACTGCTCTTCAACCTTCTGGCCGGCATATTGCACCTGGACCCGGTGCGCCATCTGCGCCACCACGCCCATGTCGTGCGTGATCAGCACCAGCGCCATGTCGAACTCGGCGCACAGGTCACGCAGCAAATCGAGAATCTGCGCCTGGATGGTCACATCGAGCGCCGTCGTCGGCTCGTCGGCAATCAACAGCTTCGGCCGGCACGATGCCGACATCGCAATCATCACCCGCTGGCTCATGCCACCTGATAATTGGTGCGGATATGCCGACAGGCGTTGCTCCGGCGAGGGGATGCCGACGGCTCGCATCAACTCGATCGAGCGGGCCTTGCGCTCGGAGCGGCCAAGCTTGGTGTGGCGCTTGAGCATCTCGCCGATCTGGAACCCGACCGTAAAGCACGGATTGAGGCTCGACATCGGCTCCTGAAAGATCATCGCAATGTCGCGACCGATGATGCTGCGCTTGTCCCTGTCCGACATCGTCAGCAGATCCTTGCCGTCGAACCGCATGACATCGGCAGTCACCGTCGCCGTGTCCGGCAACAGCCCCATCAGCGCCAGCATGGCCACCGATTTACCGGAACCGGACTCGCCGACAATCGACAGGATTTCGCGCCCGTCCACATTCAGGTCCACTCCATCGACCGCCCGGAACGGTCCGGATACAGTATCGAAACTGACAGTCAGGTTCTTGATTTCGAGCAGGGACATCAGCTTTTCTTCAATTTCGGATCGAGCGCATCACGCAGACCATCGCCCATCAGATTGATGGCCAGCACGGTGATCAGAATGGCCAGGCCGGGCAGGGTAACCACCCACCAGGCCCTAAGAATGAATTCACGTGCTTCGGCCAGCATCGATCCCCATTCGGGCGTCGGCGGCTGTGCACCCATGCCCAGAAAGCCCAGTGCGGCGGCATCGAGAATCGCCGTCGAGAAGGACAGCGTCGCTTGCACGATCAGCGGCGCCAGACAATTGGGAAGGATGGTCAGGAACATCAGTCGCGCCGAGCCCGCGCCGGCCACACGTGAGGCGATCACATATTCCCGGTCCCGCTCGGACATTACCGAAGCGCGGGTCAGGCGCACGAAATGCGGCTGCAGAATCAGCGCGATTGCAATCATCGCATTGAGCAGGCCGGGCCCGAGGATTGCCACCAGAACCAGCGCCAGCAGCAGCGACGGGAACGCCAGGATCACGTCCATGATACGCATGATCACCGTATCGACCCAACCACGGAAATAGCCGGCGAGAAGGCCGATCATCACGCCACTGGAGACCGAAAGCACCACCACGAACAGGCCGATAAACAGCGAGAACTGGGATCCGTATATCAGCCGGGAGAGGATATCCCGTCCCACGGCGTCGGTTCCCAGAAGATAGGTCAGGCTGCCGCCCTCCTGCCAGAATGGCGGCACCAGAAACGCATCGCGGTTTTGCGCACTTGGCGAATGCGGCGCGATCAACGGTGCGAACACCGCAATGAGCACGATGAAGGAAAACACCGTCAGCCCGATCACCGCGCCGCGGTTCTGGCTGAAGTAATACCAGAATTCGGCAAACCGGCCACGGCGCAGCGGCGTTTGCACGAGGGGAGTGGTGGTTGTGTCAGTCACGGCGCAACCTCAATGTCTGATACGCGGATTGATCAGGCCATACAGCAAATCAACCACGAGATTGACGATCATGATGACGCCGGCGATCAACAGCAAGCCGCCCTGCACCACGGAATAATCGCGTTTGAAAACCGAATCGACCATCCACTTGCCGATGCCCGGCCAGGAAAAAATTGTCTCGGTCAGGATCGCGCCAGCCAGCAAGACCCCCACCTGCAGACCAATGGTGGTGATCACCGGGATCAGCGCGTTTCGCAGCGCGTGCAAGCCGATGACCCGTCTCGGCGGCAAACCCTTGGCTCGTGCAGTTCGAACGTAGTCCTCGCCCAGCACTTCAAGCATCGCCGAACGGGTCTGCCGCGCGATCACCGCAAGCGGGATCGTGGCCAGCACGATCGTCGGCAGCACCAGATGGCTCAGCGCGGATTTGAAGGCACCGGCTTGCCCGGACAGCAGACTGTCGATCAGCATGAAGCCGGTAACCGGCGGGAAGAAATAGATCAGCGAAATCCGCCCGGAGACGGGAGTCCATTGCAGGATACCGGAAAACAGGATGATCAGCAGAAGGCCCCACCAGAAAATCGGCATCGAATAGCCGACAAGCGCGGTACCCATGACGCTTTGATCAAGCCAGGTGCCGCGTTTGACAGCAGCCAGCACCCCGGCCGGAATACCCACCAGCGTTGCCAGGATGATGGCGCACAGCGCCAATTCAATTGTCGCCGGAAACAGCGTCATGAACTCATCGAACACCGGCCGCTTGGTGACAATCGATGTCCCGAAGTCGCCTGTCAGGATATCCCCCAGATAATTGATATATTGAATGGGTAAAGGCTTGTCGAAACCGAGGGAGGCCTGCAGTTCGGCATAGCGCGCGGGGTCAACGCCGCGCTCACCGGCAAGCAACATGATCGGGTCGCCCGGCAGCAGCCGGATGAAAGCGAAAGCCACGATCGAAACCCCGATAAAGGTCGGAATCAGAAGGCCTAGCCGTGTAAGGAAAAATCGCAGCATGTTTTCAATGGCGGCGGGGGCGTTCGAAAAACGCCCCCGCCTTTCCTGTTCTGGTTATTCGGCGATATCGACGCCGGTGAACCAATGGCCACCGAGAGGATCCATCACGTAGCCGCTGACCTTCTTGCTCATCGGCATGAAGACAACCGAGTGGGCAATGGTTGCCCACGGCGCTTCGCGCTTGAAGACCACCTGAGCTTCTTCATAAAGCTTGGTCCGCTCTTCCTTGCTGGAAACGACCTTGGCCTTCTGAATCAGCGCTTCGAACTCGTCGTTGCACCATTGCGCACGGTTCGAGCCACCGATGCCATCGCAGCCCAGCAGCACGGCGAGGAAGTTGTCCGGATCGCCATTGTCGCCGGTCCAGCCGAGCAGCACCGCGCCATCGCGGTCCTTGGCCTTCGATTTGTCCAGGTATTCGCCCCATTCGTAGGAAACGATTTCGACTTCAACGCCGACCTTGGAGAAGTCTTCCTGAATGACTTCCGCCATGCGGCGGGCATTCGGGTTGTAGGGACGCTGCACCGGCATAGCCCAGATCTTCATCGACAGATCCGTCACGCCCTCTGCCTCAAGCATCGCCTTGGCGGCTTCAGGATCATAGGCATCGTCTTCAATGGCCTTGTTGTAGGACCACATGGTTGGCGGGATCGGGTTCTTGGCAGCCTGACCTGAGCCCTGGAACACGGCGTCCAGAATGGCCTGCTTGTTGATCGCCATGTTCAGCGCCTTGCGGACCTTGGCGTTGTCGAATGGAGCGACAAGCGCGTTGTAGGCCAGGTAGCCGACATTGAGGCCTTCCTGCTCCATCATCTGAAGATCATCATTTGACTTCAGAATCTCGAGATCGGCCGGGTTCGGATATGGCGCCACGTGGCATTCGCCGGCGATCAGCTTCTGCTGACGCACCGATGCATCGGTGGTGATGGCGAACACCAGATCGTCAATCTTTTCCTTGCCTGCCCAGTAGTCAGGATGCGCCTTGTAGCGGATCACGGCGTCGGGCTGATAGGCCACGAACTGGAACGGGCCAGTGCCGATCGGCTTCTGGTTGAGGTCCGAAGCCTTGCCGTCGGCCTCAAGCTTGTCGGCGTATTCCTTTGACATGATTGAGGCGAAATCCATTGCCATGTTGGCGATGAACGGCGCTTCCGGGCGGTTGAGCACGAACTTGACCGTCATGTCGTCGACCTTTTCGATCGCCTTCAGGAGATCAGGCATCGACATGCCGTTGAAATATTCCCAGCTTGCGCCTTCGACGTATTTGTTGAAGGAATTGTCTTCCTTCAGCTGACGCTCGAAAGAGAAGATCACATCGTCGGCGTTGAGGTCACGCGACGGAGTGAAAAATTCGGTGGTGTGGAACTTCACACCCGGACGAAGCTTGAATGTGTATTCAAGACCGTCCTCGGAAACTTCATAGCTCTCGGCGAGGCCGGGCTTGGTTTCAGTGGTGCCGATGTTGAATTCAACCAGGCGGTTGTAGATATTCTTCGACGAGGCGTCGAAGGTCGTTCCCGCTGTGTAGAGAGCGGGGTCAAAACCTTCCGGTGACCCTTCCGAGCAATAGACCAGTGTCTTGGCTTGCGCTGCAGATGCGAGCATCGCTGCGAGCGCGGTCGTGGCCAAAAGTGAATTTAGCTTGTTCATGGCGCATCCCCTGTGGTTGTACGCATTATTTGTGTTTTCACCCGGGGATGCTGTTCCACCCCCCAGCTTGCCGCGATCAAAGGCCAATCACCATATCAATGCAAGCATCATTCCTGTCTTTTTTGGCGATCTTGGCGCAATAATTCGAAATTGGCCGCTCGCCTCGCATACAATTCGCATCATTTGCCGCGGGAACAATCGAAAATTGGAAAAAACCGCTAAAAAACGCCGCAACCAACCATATGGCGAAAACCACTTTATTCAGATTTCGACAGGTGCTGGTGCTTTTTCCGAATTACCAACCGAGGCGCATATTCATCAAATCGATCAATGCGTATCCACTGCTCACCTTTGAAATCTGAGCGAAGGCATTTGCGAATCCAGACGCTGATCACATGTCAGCCCTCGTCTTTTACAAGTTGCCCCTCCGACGAACTCGCGACGGTACAAATAGACCGTCCTTATTGCTTCAAGCCGAAGGCTCAGCTGCGAATATTCAGCCCGACACTTCGCCAACCCGCAACTGCGCGGCGGACAAGCGCGTCATCAGTGCACCAGGCACGGAAATGCCCCATGATGAAGTGCTCAAACTCCGGCAGTGCTTCCAGCAGCCTGTCCTTCTCTTCCATTGCTGCATCCACGTCGTTCGCTTCCACCAGAAACCAGATCATATGACAGTGGTAGAAGAACATCCCGGGCAATGGAGATATCTGCATCTCCGCAACCGCCTCTCTGGCCCTTCCCGTCATCGCCAGACCGATGGCTCTGGGGACATGATACCAGCCAGGCTGGAGTGGATTAAGTGCAATGGCCTTGTCCAGCAATGGCATAGCCGTGTCCCAATTCACACGTGCTGTGTAACAAATGCCAAGGGCGGCCAGCATGTCCCCGTGACCGGGGTTGAGTACCAGGGCTTGCCTGGCAGCAGCGTCAAACTGTTCGAACTCTCCGCGATGGAAACGTGCGATAGCCAAAGCCTCTTGGGCAGTCGCACTCTCAGGGTCACAGACCACAGCTTTTTGGGCCTGTGCCAATGCCTGTTCCAGAATGACCTTGTCCGGCTGTTTATCAATCGACACCCGGTATTCGTCGAGCATGATCAAGGCCAGCGTCGCGTGGGCATCGGCAGAATTGCCGTCGGTTTCTAGCGCCTTTGTAAGGCCTTCCTTGATCGCCGAGCGGTCAATCTGATCCAGTTGAATCCCGTATTGATGATATTGCGAAATCCAGTGATAGGTCTCCCATTTCTGAGAACGCCCCAACCCCACCCTGCGTTGCGCATATTGTTCCAGCGGGCCAAAGCGGTCGGCGATCCGTGCAGCAATCATCTGTGCCATCTCGTCCTGCACCGCATACATCGCATTCGGTGTCATCTCGCGACTGAAGTGTTTCGTCAGGATGACCGCATCACTGGAGGCGACCACCAGATTGATTGTTATATCGACTGTGTGCTCACTGAGCCGGAAGCTCCCCTCCAGAACAAAGTCTGGTCGAAAAGCTGCATACATCTGTGAAATGCTGAGTTTGTCGAGCTTTGCCTTTTCGGTCGTCGACCTCGAAAAGACCGACAGTTCCCTGAACCGCGACAGATTTGCGATGATCTCTTCGGTCAGGCCAAGTGAAAAGGATTGCCTGTTCTTCTCCAGGCTGAAATCGTCGAAAGGAAGAACCGCGATTGATGGACTAATGGAAGTCGCAGCAGGCAAAGGCTTATCACTATCCTTCAGCTTTCCCCCGCCATTGGGAACAAGGAATTTCGGTTCGTACGCGCCCTTGGCAATCTTGATATGAACGGGATCTTCCAGACCGTCCTGCGCATAATACTGGCCCAGTTTTTGTCGGAGCGCGCGTGCCTGAACTCGCACAATTGTGTCTGTTTGCGGATCGAAATCTTCCGGCCGGTCAAAAACGTCCAGACCGATGGTGTATCCTTTCAGGCGATCCACTCGTCCTTCGAGACTTTCCTGCACGACATGAGACAAAAACCGCGAGAGCCGCGGGGCATTAAAGAACATCCGGCTGTCCATGATGCGGGCCAGCTGTGTCTCCACGACCTCGCGGGGCAATGATGTCGTCAGGTCCATCGCTTCAGCTCACTTATCATCGGCCCCGGACAGCAGTTTCACCTTCCGGTTCACTGTGATTCACTCAAGTCAAGATCGAGATTATGGCACCAAAGCGCTGGCGGCCTTGATGCAAGTCAAGGCGGTTTGTTTCAAAGCATAAGCATATAAAGCCACGCGAATGACAACCAACGAGACGCTCTAAGGCAACCCTTCGTGTCCGTTGGATCGCATGAACAGGAAACAGAACATAGCCGAGTTGCAAAGCGACGAGGACGGCGGAGCGTACGCGCAACTGCCCTCAGTTTTCGATTGGGCTCATGGAAAACACAAACAGGAGTGTGGACGTGACAACACCCAGCGCAATAGTTTCAACACCAGACATTTCAACCTCAGTAATGAATTCAGTTTCAAACCAACGACCAGATTCAGAAAACATATTTCATATAAAAAAACGATCCGCCTATGGAAATCCTTCATCCGCAAATCCAATAAAGCGAATAAGTACCGATCTAAAACGACGCAACAACCTTACATCCCTTTTTGAAACCAAATTTTTTCAACACCATTTCCAGCCAAATAACACGATACTTCTTCATGGCGATCCGATTGAAGAATATTACATGATTGTTTCAGGCATAGTCCGTTGCTGCACCATTAACCCGGAAGGCGCGCGGCAAATTTTTCGTTTTGCAAAAAAGGGTGATTTCCTCGGACTTTCAGACATCGACGCCTGGCATTTCACCGCAGAAGCCGTCGACCATGTGATCTTGAAGTCCATTCCACATGCGCAGATGAAGCAGGCCTTATCAAAAGACATCAAATTGCGGGACGCCGTGAGGGAGCAGGTTTGCAGCCAGTTGGAAGATCGCGAGCGGCAACTTCTGTCGATGGTCAGCGCCAAGGCGTCTGAACGCCTGTTTCAGTTCCTGTGTGAGTTTGCGTCATCAAGGCCGGGAACCGGTTACATCACGCTGCCGATGTGCCGCCGCGACATTGCGGACCATCTCGGCTTATCGGTGGAAACAGTCAGTCGCACATTCAGCGAACTCAAACGCAAGGGCCGCATTGATCTTGCTTGCTCCGAAAAATACAAAATCTGCACGGTGCCCTGGCATTGACGCGGAGGCAGAGCGCATTCCTGGTTTTGCCTGAAGGCAAACCAGCTACAGCAAAAGCCCTCTTCGCTCTGGTTCTGACTTGGTGACGGAATGTGATCATTCCGCCCCCAAAAGGCCCGCTTATCTGGCGGGCTTTTTCTTCTTCAGCGCCTCAAACCCAATGATCACATCGAGAAGCTCGGTCGTGATTTCAGTTTGGCGTAATGTCCGCGTGTCGGATTTGAGTTCTTCCAGTCTGTCGTCGACCGATTGTTCGGCCTGCTGCATAAGGGCAAGCCGTGCTGCGTTTTCAGTGACCATGGCATCGGCAGCAGCCCGGAACATGCTCGCAAACAGGTGATTCCGGATCAGCGCCCTGAACAGATCGCCAGGCGGCATTGAATAATAGGGCAGGCTTCGCGAGTCCCAGGGCTTTGTGCGAAGATCGTGCAGGAGCGAGGGGTCAAGCGGCAGCAATGCTACGATCTTAAGCGTCGGTACATCCGTCTCTCCGCGCGCGGAATAGGCCAGGGACACGGCGATTTCTCGTGGATGGCTGGCCCGCCTGATCTCGTCAAGCCGCTCGGTCAGAAGGTTTGCAAGCCGCTCCAAGCCATCGACGGACGCAGCAGGAAAGAACGTGTTTTCAATATCGAAGCCTTGATCCTGCAGGGCATCGGCCATTTGAGCGCCAATGCAGAGCACGGTAGTGGCCTCGCCGGGGTCTTTGTCGACATGTTGCCTCACATGCGCGGCAATAGCCTCATTGTAGTTTCCGCACAGACCGTGATCAGAGCCAAAAACAACAATGACACGCAAGGCGATGTCGGAGGACGCAGCATCCAGTGGACCGGCCCCGGACAGGAAGGCATGCAACCCGTCCAGAACCGTTTGATGATAGGCTTCGATGGCCAGGGCGGCGTGCTCGTAAGGAGCCGCATTGATCACCGAGAGAGTTTTCATCGTGTGAACGACGCTGCGAATGCCTTGTATGCTGTCCGTGCGCCGCACCAGAGTGTCAAGGGTTTGCGCCATCTTGCTCCTCCAGAGCCTTGCGCGCGTTTTGCCCGATTTTGATCATCCGGTTCCGGTCATCGTCATCCAGGGGTGCGTTTTGCGAGATCCGCTTTGCAGTATCGTCCAGATCACGCGCGGCGGCCGTTCTGATGGCCGTCATGACCCGGAAGGTATCGGCCTCACTCAAGCTGTCAAAACCGCCGTCCATGGCGGTGACAAGAACAGCAAGCTGTTCGATCGCCGGGATGGGATCGCGCTCGGCCTGCCGCAACGACGCCCGCACCGCAGCGCCGCGTGTCAGACGCGCGCGGGTCGCGTCGTCCAGCCGCGTGCCGAAACGGGCAAAATCCTCCAGCTCCTCGAACTGCGACAAGGTCACGCGCAGGTTTCCAGCGACAGACCGGAAGGCTTTGCTTTGCGCCTTGCCGCCGACGCGCGAGACTGACACGCCCAGATCAACGGCCGGAAACTGGTTCTTGCGCACAAGACGGGGCGACAGATAGATCTGTCCGTCAGTGATCGAAATCAGGTTGGTCGGAATATAGGCGGACAGGTTCTCGGCCTGGGTCTCGACCACCGGAAGCACGGTGATCGAGCCGCCGCCGGCCTTGGGCGTAAACTGGCCCGCGCGCTCCAGCAACCGCGCATGGATGTAAAAGATATCGCCGGGAAAAGCCTCGCGTCCCGGAGGACGGCGCAGCAGCAGCGACAGCTCACGATAAGACCGGGCGTGATGGGTGAGATCATCCAGGACCACCAAAACGTCCCGCCCCTCATCAGAGAAATACTCTGCCATGGTCAGCGCAGCATAGGGCGCGACATAGGCAAGGCCTGCTGCCCCCTCATCACCGGCGGACATGACGATGGACCGTTCCATCATGCCCCCCTCGCGGATCGCGCCGACTACCTTGGCAACCGCATCGCCACGCTGCCCAGTGGCGCAATAGATACAAATGAGATCGCTTGATTTCTGGTTGAGGATTGCATCCACGGCCAGCGACGTCTTGCCGGTCTGCCGGTCGCCGATCACCAGTTGCCGCTGACCGAGACCAATGGGAACTGCAGCATCAACCACCTTGATGCCTGTCGCCAGAGGCCGCGAAATGGCTTGCCGGTCGAGAATTTTCGGCGCGTCCATTTCAACGGGTCGTGTGGCCTCTGACTTGATGTCTCCCATGCCGTCCTGCGGGTTGCCAAGCGCGTCGACAACACGACCCAGCAGGGCATGACCAACCCGTGCGCTCACAACCTTGTGCGAGCGCAAGACGCTCTCTCCCACGGCCACACGGTCGGAGGGTCCCAGAAGGACAACGCCCAGCCGTCCCGGCTCGAGATCGAGAACGATGCCCTGCACGCCGCTGGCAAATTGAAGCAACTCGTCAGACAGGGCGCGCTCCAACCCGGCAACAATCGCAATCCCGTCGCCGACTTCTGCAACCGATCCGATCTCGCTTAGACGCGGACCAGGAGACGGGCTGTCCAGAAGTGCCTTCAAGACCATTTCGGGACTGGTTTCAGAAGGGCGGGCTTCAATGCTCATGGCGTCGCACTTCTGGTTGGCTTGCCTTGCTCAACTGTTCTCCGATCACGGCATCAAGCCCATCGACATAGGAATCCACGGTCCAGGCGAGCTCCGCACCGCCCATACGCAGAACCAGACCGGGAGATTGCTTTGCATCCGTCTCGAAATGCACTGCGATGTCGGGGAAAACCGTTTGCAATTCAGCTGTCAATTCGTCCTGCGCTGATGAAGACAGCGTTTCGTGACTGGTCACCACGGCGCTTGCCGGTTGCCCTGCAGTGTGACGCAGATCTGCAGCCGTCAACTTTACCCGCTGGGCGAGATGATGTGCCATCTGCCGTTCCAGTCCTTGGTCCGCAAGATCACTCAGTGCTTTGCGCATCAGCGACAACATCGCCCTTGCCCCCGCCTGATGCATCCCGGTGGTGAATTTTTTCGTCTCCTCGTCAAGATGCGCGGTCCACGTCACATACTCACGGTTCATTCGTTCCCGCGCCTCGGCGAGAAGCGCATCACGTTGTTCCTCGGCTTTTTTTCTGATCGTTTCAGCCATTTCGGATTGCGCGACATGCAGCGCCCGAACCTTTTCGTGGTAATCTGCTTCGGCGGTTTCAGCCTTTTCCTTCGCAAGCACGGCGGCTTTCATCCTGTCCGCAATCTCTGCCTCACGTGCATCGATGCCGGCCAGGATGGGACGGTAAAAAAATCGCTTCAGTAGCCAGACCAGCACCAGAAAATTGGCGATCTGAGCCGCGACGGTGATCCAGTCAATGGACATGGGTCAGTTGCCTGCAACTTTTGCAGCTTCCAAAGCCGCAGTCCAGAAAGGGTTCGCAAAGATCAGGATCATGGCGACGACGAAACAGTAAATCGCGGTCGACTCGATCATCGCGAGGCTGACGAACAGGGTACGCGAAATTGTCGAGGCAGCATCAGGCTGCTGTGCGATCGCGCTGAGTGCCGTTGCTGCGGTGCGTCCTTCACCAAGGGCCGGACCGATGGCGCCGAACGACACGGTCAGCCCGGCTGTAAAGATGGAAATTGCGGCGATGATGCCAAGGTCTGTCATGGGGTATCCCTTTCAGGCTGTAAGGATTTTTGAGGAGCGGTGGCGGCGGAGATGTAGACCGTCGCCAGAATTGCGAAGATGTAGGCCTGGATCATCCCGGTCAGAAGGCCCAGCAAATCCATCACCACGGGAAAGAAGAACGGAACCACGCTCAGCAAAATGACCCCGATGACGGCTCCGCTCATGATATTGCCGTAGAGGCGCATCGCCAGGGATATCGCCCGCGTAAATTCCGCAATGATGTTGAAGGGGAGCATTATGAATGAGGGCTCCAGATATGTTTTAAGGTAGCCGCCCAGTCCCCGGCTGAAGATGCCAAAGAGCGGCACCGCAATCACAACGGAAAGCGCCAGCGCAGTTGTCGTCGACAACGAGGATGTCGGCGGTTCAAACCCCGGAACGACCAGCAGCAGGTTGGACATGGCGACGTAGAGGAACAGTGTTCCCGAGAAATAGAGCAAGTGCCGCGAGGGACCCGGGGCGATTTCCTGGATCTGTCCCTGAATGCCCTGCAGGACGACTTCCAGCATCGTCCGCCAGCGGTTGGGCGGCACATCGGGTCGCAGATTGCGGGTGATCAGCATCGACACGAGCGTCAGCACGGCCATCACAACCCAGGTGTAGAAAATGGTTGCGTTGATCGGGATGCCCCAGATCTCGAACATGATGGTTTGATCGGGTGACAGGTTCATGGCGCGTCCCCCGTGGCTGCGTCAGTGCGGGCAAGTGTCGTGGCTACTAACCGGACGATCAGGAACGCAATTCCATAGCCAAGACCGGCCCACGGTCCGGCTTGACTGACAACGACCCAACCGATGCCGAGGAAGGCTGCGAGCCGTATCGCGGCGCTCAGTGCCAGTATTCCAATGTGGTTTTTGGTACGCAGTGCGCGCTGAATGCCAACGGCCAGGCCGACGAAGAAGACTATCCCCATCACCGTGCCAATGCCGAATCCGACCATCGCGGCAGTCCAGTCGATATCTATCATTTGCGCCCCCCTTCCTTGTTCATCCACATCCCGGCGATGAACGCGCCAAGAACGACGCCGCCCAGGATCAGGCTGATGGTCCACGAGAAGCTTTGTGGAGCCACACGGTCGAGCCAGATCCCCAGAAGCGCGCCGCCGACCGTGGGTACTGCGACCGACCAGCCAATCATCCCGAAGGTACTGATGCCCATAAGCGGACTCGGACCCGGATTTTCGCGCGTCGATTTCATCCGCTTGGCATGGCGGCCGATATCCTCGGTGGGCTTGTCGGGTTTCTGCGTCATTGCTGCGGCCTCCGCAGTTCAGCAAAGCGCCGGACCATGTCTGCCTCAAGCCGCGACAGCGCGGAACGTGCCTGGCGCTCGTCCTCATCCATCTGAATGAAGCTCGTCTCCACGGTGTCCTGCAAACTTTCGAGATCATCGCCATGGACACCGCGCATGGCTGCAACGGCCAAATTGTGCCCCTTTTTCACCAGCAAACCTTCATCGAGACCGAAGATTGCCTCGGATCCATCGACAAGGCACAGCGTCATGACCGACGGCACAAGCGCGGTGACAAAATCAACGTGATTGGGCCAGATGCCGAATGCACCATTCGGGGCAACCGCCGTCACACGCGTAGCGCGCCCGTCGAACAGCGTGCGATCAGGCAGGCGCAGGATGACATTCATGTCGGGTGCCATGCTCATGATTTTGCCTCCAGATCATCCAGGCTGCCAATCATGTAATAGGCGCTTTCGGGAAGGTCGAACTGGGTTTGCCCGAGAATCGTCTCGCAGCCGGTCAGCGTATCGGCGATCGGCACCATCTTGCCTTCCATACCGCTGAAGGAGCCCGTCGTGAAAAAGGGCTGAGTGAGAAACCTCTCCAGTCGCCGGGCCCGCGCCACAGTGGCGCGGTCAGCCGCCGACAGTTCCTCAAGTCCGAGCATGGCGATGATATCGCGCAGTTCCTCATACTCGGCCAAGGTCCTGCGCACTGCGCGGGCGATATCATAGTGCCGTTGCCCGACCACCGAAGGTGTCAACATCACCGAGGCCGATGCCAACGGATCGACAGCCGGATAGAGCCCCTCGCTTGCCCGCTTGCGCGACAGCACCACCGATGCCGAAAGATGCGAGAAGATATGTGCCGCGGCCGGGTCTGTGAAATCGTCGGCGGGCACATAGACTGCCTGGATCGATGTAATCGCGCCGCGCTTGGTCGAGGTAATCCGTTCTTCCAGACCGGCAAGTTCGGTGGCCAGGGTCGGCTGGTATCCGACACGGGACGGCATTCGCCCCATAAGGCCCGAAACCTCGGACCCCGCCTGGACGAAGCGGAAGATGTTGTCGATCAACAACAGAACGTCTTGTCCTTTGTCTTCACGGAAATACTCGGCCATCGTCAATGCGGTGTTGCCCACCAGAAACCGTACGCCAGGAGCTTCGTTCATCTGGCCGAAAATCATCACGGTCTTATCGCGCACGCCCGCCTCGCCCATCTCGCGGTACAGCTCCTCCGCCTCACGCGACCGTTCGCCGATCCCGCAGAACAGGCTCACCCCCTTGTGGTGTTGCACAGTGTTGTTGATCAGCTCGGTGATCAAAACAGTCTTGCCCACGCCCGCGCCGCCAAACAGCCCGGTCTTGCCGCCCCGTTCAATCGGCGACAGCAGATCGATAGCCTTGATCCCTGTCTCGAGAATCTTGGAGTGCAGCACGCGATCGCTGAGCTTTGGCGGGGGTTGGTGAATAGAGCGGCGTGCTGTTGCCACCGGGGCAGGACGGCCATCAATTGGCGCGCCGAAAACATCCAGCATCCGACCCAGAACGGCGTCACCCACAGGAACCATGATTGGCCCTCCGGTCGCCTTGACTGTCATGCCAAGGCCAAGCCCGCGCACCGGCGCCAGTGCCATGGCCCGAACCATGCCGTGGCCGATCAGGCCGGCCACTTCCAACGCGACCTCTCCGGCGTAAAGCAGATCGTGAATCTTGGGAACAGGTCCCTCGAACGCCACATCGACAACACCACCGCGAATGGCAGCGATGCGACCATCAGTCTGTGTGTCAGGTTCGGGAAGGGCCGTGGTGCTCATTTGGGTGCCTCAGATCTCCTTAACACGCGGGTGCCAGCCGTGCCATCAAGGATGGACATTGCATCGGCCAACCGGCCGATCCCCGAAACACCGCCACGATCCGCAAAATCGCTGGCGGCGCGCAACTTTGGCCCCATCGACCCCTTTGGCATATCGAGCGCGCGCGCTTCATCCGGTGTCAGCCGGTCAAGCGGTATGGCAGCATCCGTGCCAAACCCCTGGTAGACCGCATCGACATCAGTCAGCAATAGCAAGGCATCCGCACCGATATCGGCGGCCAGAAGCGCACTGGCGGCATCCTTGTCGATCACCGCTTCAACCCCGATGAGACTGCCATCCGTCTTGCGCAACACAGGGATGCCTCCACCACCTGCACAAATCACGATCACGCCCTGATCCAGCAGCAATCGCAATACGCGCAGATCGGGAATTTCCAACGGCTTCGGAGACGCGACCACACGCCGCCAATAGTCTCCGTCCTGCGCAATTTGCCATCCCGCCGCGCTGGCCCGTGTCTCAGCCTCCTGCTTCGAATAAACAGGCCCGACGAATTTGGTTGGTGTGGCGAAGGCAGGATCATGAGCATCCACAATCACCTGGGTCAAAAGCGTTGCGACCGCATGATCGTGGCCGAGCGCGTTTTCCAGTTCCTGCTCGATCAGATAGCCGATCATGCCTTCGGTTTCTGCCCCGAGAATATCCAGCGGATAGGCCTCGTCGGGCTTGTAGGCAGCGCCCTGCAGCGCCAGCAGACCAACCTGCGGGCCATTGCCATGAGTGACAATCAACTGGTGTCCACCGCGCACGATTGCGGCCAGCGCCTGGGCAGCCGTCTTGACATTGGCGCGCTGCGCTTCGGCGGTCAGGGGCTGGCCCCGTTGCAAAAGCGCGTTGCCGCCCACGGCTGCCACAACCAGCATCTCAGGCCCCCAGGGTGGCCACGAGAACCGCCTTGATGGTGTGCATCCTGTTTTCGGCCTGATCGAAAACGATAGAGGCTTCGCTTTCGAACACCTCTTCGGTCACTTCCATGGCGTCGATGCCGAACTGGGCCTGAATATCGAGGCCGACGCTGGTTTCGGTGTTGTGGAAAGCCGGCAGGCAATGCATGAATCGGGTGCGCGGATTGCCGGTCTTGGCCATCAGCGCGGCATTTACCTGATAGGGCATCAACAGCTTGATGCGTTCGGCCCATTTCTCCTTCGGCTCCCCCATCGAGACCCAGACGTCGGTGTAGATGAAGTCGACGTCCAGAACCGCATCGTCGATGTCATCAGTAATCATGATACGGGCGCCGGTTTCAGCTGCGATCGCCTGCGCCTCGTCGCGAATTTCCTGGCGCGGCCAGCAGGCCTCTGGCGCACACAACCGCACATCCATGCCCATCTTGGCGCCGCCGATCAGCAGGCTGTCGCCCATATTGTTGGCAGCGTCACCGATGAAGCAATAGGCCACCTGGTGCAGCGGCTTTTCGACATGCTCCTGCATGGTGAGGAAATCAGCAAGAATCTGGGTCGGGTGGAACTCGTTGGTGAGACCGTTATAGACCGGCACGCCGGAATATTTGGCCAGCTGGTCGACGATCTCCTGACCGAAGCCGCGATATTCGATCGCGTCATAAATGCGGCCCAGCACCCTTGCGGTGTCCTTGACCGACTCCTTGTGGCCGATGTGGCTGCCGGTCGGTCCGAGATAGGTGACGCGGGCGCCCTGGTCGTAGGCGGCAACCTCGAAACCGACGCGGGTGCGGGTCGAGTCCTTTTCGAAAATCAGGGCAATATCCTTGCCTTGAAGCCGGGGCACCTCGGTGCCTGCATATTTGGCGGTCTTCAGGTCACCCGCGAGTTTGACCAGAAAGCCGATTTCGCGCGGTGTGTAATCGCGAAGCGTCAGCAGGCTGCGATTTTTAAGATTGAAAGCCATGATTGCTATCCTTTGAAACTAAATTGCGTCGCGGATGGTCGGGCAGCTCATGCAATGGCCGCCGCCGCGGCCACGGCCAAGCTCGGCGCCCGGCACCGCCAGCACCTCGATGCCGACCGCCTTGAGTGCGGCATTGGTGTCGTCGTTGCGGTCATATCCGACCACCAGGCCAGGACGCAGCGCCAGCACATTGTTGCCATCGTTCCACTGTTCACGGGCGCGCTCTTCCTCGGTGCTGCCACCGGTCGGCACGATCTGCAGCTTCTTGTAGCCAAGCACCTCGGCAACAATGTCGAAGATCGGGCGGGGATCGTGGCGGAAGGTCAGCGGCGCGTTGCCCTCGCCGGGGCGGATATCGTAGCAGATGAGTTGGTCGGCAACCTCCTTGAAGGTCGTGACCACATCGCCGCCGCAGAGCGTGAACACGGTGTCGAGATGCATCGCGGCGCGTGATTTTGGAATCCGGAATGCCAGCACCCGATCGACCACGCCCTTGGCAAACAGCGCTTCGGCCAGTTGACCGATACCCTGCGGTGACGAGCGTTCACCCATGCCGACCAGAACCGTGCGATTGCCCACTGGCATGATGTCGCCGCCTTCCAGCGTCGCCGGGCCGTGCTCCTTGGTCGGGTCGCCCCAATGGATATTGGTCTTGCCGGCAAATTTCGGATGGAACTTGTAGATTGCCGTGTTGAGCAGGGTTTCGGGGCGTCGCGCCGGCCAGTGCATCGGGTTGACCACCACACCATCATAAATCCATGCCGAGTTGTCGCGGGTAAACAGCGCATTGGGCAGCGGTGGCAGGAGGAAGCCGTGATGGCCAAGATAGCTGCCGAAAAGGCCGGTTGGCTTGAACGGAAGATCGTCTTCCGCCAGGCCGCCAAGCAGGAATTCCGCCAGCTGTGTGCCGGGCAGCTCGTCCATCCAGGCGCGAAGTTCCTCCATCATGCCGACGCCGACCTGATCCGGATTGATGCGGTGATCAAGCACGTAGGCCCGGCCTTCTTTGGTCTCGAGCGTCTCGGCCAGCAGGTCGTTGACGTCGAGCACTTCGACACCTTCGCCGCGCATCAGCGATGCGAAGACATCATGGTCCTTCTGCGCCTGCTTGACCCAGAAGACGTCGTCAAACAGCATTTCCTGGCAGTTGGACGGAGTGAGGCGGCGGTGGGCCAGGCCGGGGCGGCAGACGATGACCTGCCGCAATTTGCCGGTTTCGGAATGGACGCCGAGTTTAACGTTGGTATTCATAATTATATTCCAGAACTCAAGAGGGTCAGAGGGCGCTGATCGTGCCAGTCCACATAAGGTAGCCAGCGATGACAGCGGCGATGAGGATCCCGATCCCCATCAGGGCCTCGACGCCAGTGAAGGCTTTCTCACCGCGAGCGCTGCGGGCCCACCAGTATACGGGGATGCCGACGGCATAGAGAATTGCGCACATCAGCAGATAATTCGGACCTGCCGCATAGACCAGCCAGGCACCGTAGACAGTGGCGAGCGCTCCGGTGAACATGTCCCGTCCGCGCTTGTCTCCGGCTCCATAGGCTTCGCCGCTGAATGCCAGTTTGAAAGCATAGGCGCCAGACAGCACATAAGGCACCAGGATGGCCGTCGAAGCGATGTAGAACAGCGCCAGATAGGTGGAGTCGGAATAGAGCGTGACGATCAAAAACAGCTGCACGAAGATGTTGGTGATCCACAACGAGCCGGCAGGTGAGCCGTTCTTGTTCTCGATTGCGAATACGTCAGGCAGCATGCCTTGTTGTGCAGCGCGGTAGGGAATTTCCGCAGCAAACAGCGTCCAGGCCAGAAATGCACCGGCCACCGAGATGACCAGCCCGATCCGGACCAGCACCGAGCCCCAAGGGCCGACAGTCTGTTCCAGCACATTGGCCATCGAGGCGGCTGCGGGCAGCCCTGCGAGTTCCGGCTGGCCCATGATGCCGAAAGACAGCAGCGAAACACAGAGATAGATGCTCAGAGCAATGAGGAAGCCGATGATGGTCGCCTTGCCGATGTCAGAACGCTTGGCGGCGCGGGCCGAGTAAACGCTTGCGCCTTCAATTCCGATGAAGACCCAGAGGGTAACCAGCATGGTGCTCTTGACCTGGGTCATGATGCTGCCGAGATCCGGCGTTGCCGTGCCCCAGAAGTCGAGGCTGAAAGTAGGAAGATTGAAGGCGACGAAAACCAATACGATGAATAGACCAATCGGCACCAGCTTCGCGATCGTGGTGACGGTGTTGAAGATGGCTGCCTGGCGCACGCCCATCAGGCAAAGCGCATGGGTGATCCAGAGAACGACAGACGCGCCGATGATTGCCTGTGTCGTGTTTCCTTCGGCGCCGAAGGCCGGATAGAAATAGGACATCGCGCCGAAGATCAGCACCACATAGGAGACGTTGCCGAGCCAGGCGCTGAGCCAGTAACCCCAGGCGCTGTTGAAACCGACGAAATCACCAAAGCCGGCGCGGGCATAGGCATAGGGGCCAGCGTCAAGTTTCGGTTTGCGGGTAGACAGTCCCTGATAGACGAAGGCGAGAGCGAGCATACCGATGCCGGTGATAAGCCAGCCGATCATCACCGCGCCGGGGGAAGCACCCTTGGCCATGTTCTGCGGCAGACTGAAGATGCCGCCGCCAATCATCGAACCAACGACAAGCGCCACAAGTGGCACCAAGCCCAGCTTGCCGGCAGATTTTCCGCTGGATGTCGTTGCTACTGCTTTATCCGCAACACTCATGGTCGGATTCCTTAAATGATAGAATATGTTATGGCGTGCGGCACAATTTCCGGGGGAGCCCTGCGCATTGAAAGCAGCATGATCTCCGGCGAAGTTTTTCGAATTCGTGTCGCGGGGGCAGTTTTAGTCGACCGGACACAGGTTCGGATTGATGCAGGTCAATTGCCGAACTTGGGGCGACATTTTTCCATGTGTGGAACAGGGTTGAGCAAACGCAAAGCCAAGCTGCGGCAATGAATATGGGTTTCTCCCAACACCGAGAAACCAGCCAAGTGATAGATCCGAAAACCGATATTGCGGTCCATTCAAGCGGAGTTCGCTGGAATTGCCTGGCGTGAGTGGCGCCGCCGGAGAGCCAGCCCCCTGATCACAAAATCTAGGAATGCCCCTAATGGGAGGTATCATCAATTGGCGAAGAGTGTTTCTGTCGATAACCTTCGCCATCGCCATATTCGAGAAACTCGGCGTAATGGCGGTGGACTCCCGCCATGCGCTTTGCGTGTTTGATCGGGCACCAGCGTTTTTCAGTCCGCCCGGCAATTTCAGCGGCGTAAGCCAACAACCCGTTTCCGTATGAACAATACAAGCAATTCAGCTTTTCCAGCCCATTGAGGTAGGAAAGGTGCTTGCGGTCGAAAATTATGTAATCGGATCGCTTGGCCTTTTCGATCCGGTAAACCGGAAAGCAGATCGCCTGATAGATGGAGACAAACAGGTCCAGCAAAACAAACGGTACGATCATCGAATAGATCACCGGCGCAGTCAGAACCACCAAGGGGCGGGCACCGACGATGTAGGGCATGAGCTTCTGCTTCAGCGCTTCATGCTGCCGCTCAATATCGCGTTCAAAAACGATCTTGCGCTGCTCCACCTTGTAGCTGAACAGCTCTCGGCGGCTCGCCAATTCCTGCTCCAGCTCGGCTTCCAACGTGCGGATCCTTTCGAGGAGGCTGGCTACTCTGTCCGTCATTTGCTTGTCTCCTACACCGCTTTTTTCCTGGGCTTTACGGTGTAGCAGACTTCGGTGCACTCTGCTCGTTTTTGGCGTTGTTCGCGCGGGATATCGGGCTGAATTCTTCGGGCGTGATGGTTTCGTTTTCCAGCAACAACTCGGCGCCCGCCTTCAGGTCGGACATATGCGCGGTCAGGATCGTCTTGGCCTGCTCATAGGCATCCGCGATCAGTTGGCGCACGGCCAAATCGACTTCGCGGGCGGTCTCCTCGGAGTAGTCCTTCCCTGCCATCCCGTAAACCTGCTGGTCCATATACTGGCCGTGTTTGGCTTCCAGAACGGCCTGGCCAACAGCGGACGTCATTCCGAAGCGCGTAACGCATTCACGCGCTATATCCGTGGCTTTAGCCAGGTCGTCCGATGCCCCGGTTGATATCTCCTTGAACACCAGATCCTCGGCGGCACGTCCCGCCATCAGGACGACCATGCGGTCTTTCAACTCGGAGAAGGTGATCAGAAACCGGTCTTCAGTGGGGCGTTGCATCGTGTAACCCAGTGCACCGATCGACCGAGGAATGATCGAAACCTTGTGCACGGGGTCAGCATGCGCAACATTTGCAGCGGCGAGCGCATGGCCCATTTCATGATGCGCGACACGCGCGCGTTCCGCCTTGCCAAGCACTCGCGATTTGCGTTCCACACCGGCCACAATGCGCTCCACCGCCGCCGTAAAATCGGCCATGGTCACCTTGTCGCCGTCACGTCGTGTTGCCACAATGGCAGCTTCGTTCACCAGATTGGCGAGGTCGGCACCGGTAAAACCCGTTGTGATCGCCGCGACCTTATCCAGATCGACATCGTCCGAAAGATTGACGTCTTTGACATGGACCTTGAGAATATCCGCGCGACCTTTGCGTTCCGGCCGGTCAACGACAATCTGACGGTCAAACCTGCCTGCCCGCAACAGAGCTGCGTCGAGAACCTCCGGACGGTTGGTTGCTGCCAGCAGAACGATGCCGACCCTTGGATCGAAGCCATCGAGTTCCGACAGAAGCTGGTTCAATGTTTGCTCTTTTTCGTCTCCGCCGCCATAGCCCGATACGCCCGAGCGGGCGCGACCAAGGGCATCCAGCTCATCAATGAAGATGATGCAGGGCGAAGCCTTGCGGGCTTGCTCGAACAGGTCGCGCACTCGAGCTGCACCCACACCGACAAACATCTCCACAAATTCGGAGCCTGAAATCGAGAAGAACGGCACGCCCGCCTCCCCCGCAACGGCACGCGCGAGCAGCGTCTTGCCAGTTCCAGGCGGGCCAACCAGCAATATCCCCTTCGGAATATGCGCGCCGAGGCGGCCGTATTTATCCTTGTCCTTGAGGAAGGACACGATTTCCTTCAACTCGTCTTTCGCTTCATCAACACCGGCGACATCATCGAAGGTGACACCGGTCTTTGTCTCCAGATAGACCTTCGCCTTGGATTTGCCGATGTTCACGAGGCCGCCCAACCCCTGTCCACCACCGGACATGCGGCGCATAAAAAGCATCCAGATCCCGAAGAACAGCAGGACGGGCGCAACCCAGGAAATCAGATTTGTGAGCCAGTTCTGATCCGAGCCTCCGGTGAAGACGACATTCTTCGTCTCCAGCGTGTTGGCAAGGTCTGGATCAACACGATGTGCTACAAAATATTCCTTGCCGTCGACAGCCTGCTTGAAGCGCCCTTGAACCATCGTCTCGGTTACGGTCAGTTCCGCAATATCGCCTTTGTCGAGATGGGTCAGAAACTCGCTGTATTGCAGGGACTCGACACTGCGAGATCCAATCCAGAGCTGCAGGCTCATCCACAGCAGCGCTGCGATAATCCAGAATGTCCAGTTGAACTGTTTTTGTTTTTGCTTGTCCATGATCACAACTCGATGGGGTTCTTGATTTCAAAACACATCAAAACCCGGGCTGTCAGGTTCCACTGCTTTATGCTGGCAAAATCGTCATCAGTGCCGACCGTTTCCACGTTGCGCAGCATCGAAGGTCCACCTTCCATGAGAAACTCGACGCCGATCATCTCGATCACTTCCGGCCTGTTGGCGCCAGGCCTGATAACCACCTGGGATCGATGCACCATGCAATCGTCATAGCGCGCGGTAATTGCGATCGCAAACGCAATCAGCTGCTCGTATTTGCCCGACAACGCACCATTTCCCGGCGCATCCCTCAACAAACTGCTGATTGCCTTTGTGGCGGCCGGGATCACGTCGGCCAAGCCCGTACAACCAGCGTGATATTGGGCGACAATTTCCGGGTAGTGTCTCATGGCCTGAAGTCCCTTTATGGCTCAAGGGGACACTACGCGCTGATGCAGCCCACCAAATTGACCTCCATCAATCTGCAATTCGTCCCCTAACCTGTCCGCTCAGCTTGCCACCGGATTTTTCGTCAGCATGACACGCCGACGACCTGCTCCACCTGACTAACGCGGGCGCGTCCAAATCCTTACTTCAAACGGAGGTGGTGTCAGGGCATCACAACTCGGTCCTCTGATCGGAACTCGGCATGCGGGCTTCATCAGGGGCAGCGGCCATATGCGCCGCGTCAACAGATCAAACACATGCCCGCACCCAAAGAAGGGTCGTCCACACTTGATCCCGTCGCTCTGCGGCCTAGCCGACGAAATGGCGCAGCGAGGACCGCAGGGCGGCAGCGGTGAATCCCCTGCCGATGAAGACGATGCTGTTGCTGTGATCGCTTGCGGATCTGGGAAGAATTTCGGGCGACTGCACAGAGTTGCGCACTGCCTGCAACAACAGATGTCCTGCCGGGCTGTTCAAGACCCCCTTGACGCGCACGATGTCCTTGCCGCGCGCATGCAGCAAGGCAGACAACCAGACACTGAACGCAGCCCAGTCGACGGAGGGATCTATGTCGATCCGCATCGGAACCACAGGATCGCGGGTGTCCGATCCCGAAAACGCAGGCAGCGCCACCGGTGGCACATCGGAATCAATCTCCAACTCCAGCTCGATGCCCTTGACCGCAGCCGACATGGTCGCTGCAGGATTGAGTACTTTCAGTGTCCCCACAAGCCCGGAAACGCTCTCTGGGGTGACCGTATCCACCTTGGTCAGCAGCAGCCGGTCAGCGGCTTCGATCTGTTGCCGTCCCAGCGGCTCTTCACTCAGTTGCGCGATGGCGTTGGCCGCATCAACCGCAACAATGATCTCGGTGACGAGGATATGATACACCAGCACCGGATCCTCACGGATGGCGGTGACAATCGCCGCCGGGTCCGCCAATCCGCTGGTCTCCAATACGATCTGCTCGAGCCGCGGCTCTGATGCTGACTGCCGGCTTCTGGTGTTGCATAACTCTCTGAGTGCGGCGATCAGATCGGCCTTGCCGGTGCAGCAGACGCAGCCGCCTGCCAACAGCGTCATGGATTCTGCATGTTCGGCCAGCAACGCATCATCCACCGGCGTCTCGGCGGCTTCGTTGACAATGATATGGGCGTCGCCAAAGACACCGCTGAACAGCTGATGCCGTAGCCAGGTGGTCTTTCCCGAGCCGAGATAACCGCCAAGCACCGTCAGCCTGATGCGTCCATCGGCGCTTTTCTGGGTCATGCCTTCAAGCCGCTATTTCGGAATCGATGCCAATGAAGCGCGGATCCAGCGGATCCAGCGGCTTGCCGATCTGCCGCTCGGCCTCGACCCAGACGGCCTCGAGATCGCGCAGGCTTTTCTGCCCGCCTGTGAAGGACGACAGCTGAATGCCGGGAATTTGCCCGTCAACGCTGGCGCTCAGACCGTAGCTGGCGAGTATTTTCTTGAGAACCTGCGCCCGGCGATACTGCATCCGAAGACGGTCACCAGGTGTATCGGCTCCGGCATCTGTCCAGTGGCCGGGAGCCGTCGGGAATCCACATGCGTTGCACATCTGCCGCTCCTCGCGTTTGTGGGGTGCCGGGACAGACTGTCCGCCCCGGCTGATGTCGCGTCAATGACGTCAGATGACTTCCGGACGTTCCTTGCCCTCGAAGGGGAATCGCTTGCGGAAATCATCGGCGATCGAGGCAAAGTCCATCCATTCAACGCCATCGTGGCCGTTGATGTATTCGATCAGCCGCTCGAGCATCAGCAGAACCTGGGGCCGGCCCGATACGTCGGGGTGAATGGTGATCGGGAACACGCCGTAATCCATCTCGCGGTAGACCCAGTCGAACTGATCCTTCCACATCTGCTCGATGTCGCGCGGGCTGACAAAGCCGTGGCTGTTGGCAGCCTTCTTGATGAACATCATCGGTGGAAGATCGTCGACATACCAGTTGGCGCCGATATCGACGAGGTCGATTTCCTTGCCGTGCTTGAGCGGTTTCATCCATTCGGTGGCGGTCTTGGAATAGTCGATCACGGTCCATTCATCACCAACGCGGGCATAGAATGGCTGGAAGTCACGGTAGCTCTGGCTGTGGTCATAGGAGAAATTGTATTTTTCCAGCAGTGCCGCTGTCACGCTCGACATTTCCCACCAGGGGGCGACATAGCCGCGCGGCGCCTTGCCGGTCAGACCCTTGATCAGGTCGATCGACTTGACCAGCACTTCTTCTTCCTGCACCGGGGTCATCGCGACGGGGTTTTCGTGCAGATAGCCATGGGCACCGATTTCATGGCCGGCTTCGACGATCATGTCCATTTCGCGCGGGAATGTTTCGAGCGAGTGACCGGGGATGAAGAAGGACGTCTGCAGATCATACTTCTTGAACAGGCGCAGCAGGCGCGGAACGCCGACTTCGGTCGCGAAGATGCCGCGCTGAATATCATTGGGGGAATCTCCTCCGCCGTAGGAGCCGATCTGCCCGGCGACGGAGTCGATGTCCGTGCCAAAAGCACATATGATTTTCTTGGCCATTCTTGATACTCCTCTAGTGATGGTGTGGTGACACGAGCGGGCGCTAGCCCCGGATGACCTCTTCGCTGCCAAGGGCGGCGCAGAGCAGTTTGTGGTCCTGACCATGTGATCCGGACATCAGGAACCCTGTCGGCAAGCCGTCTGCATCGGTTCCGTTGGGGATGGATACGCCGCACCAGTCGAGGAAATTCCCCAGCGAGGTGTTGCGCAAAGTCAGGCCGTTGTGGGCGAAGAACACATCCTGATCGGCCTCCAGCGGCGCGGTCTGCATCGCCACGGTCGCCGTTGTCGGACAAATCAGGATCGCATCGCCAATGATCGCCGTGGTCTCGGCGATAAGCCGGGTGCGGGCCTCTTGCAGGATCACCAGATCGACGGCACTCATGGTTTCGGCCTGACGGATTCGGCGCACGACGCGCGCATCCATCTGGGCCGCGTCAGGGCCTGCCAGCCGCTTCTGGTGCACGGCGAGCGCTTCGGCGCCGGCCAGAAAGCCGTGACGCTGCATCAGTTCATGGATCTGGTGAAGTTGCGGCATGGCAACCCGGCGGACGCGCGCGCCCTCGGCTTCGAGCCGGGCCACGGTGGCGTTGAAATTTTCCACAACGGCAGGTTCGGCATTGTCGAACATCACGTCATCGGGAATCAGGAATGTCAGCTGCTCAACCTTGGAGGCGTCAGCCTCGGGCTGCGCCAGGCCACGCAGAACCGCATCGAACAGAACGCAATCCTCGACCGTATGAGCCAGCGGTCCGAGTGAATCCAGCGTTCTGGCCAGCGGAAACACGCCTTGCATCGGGTAATGCCCGGTGGAGGTTTTGTAGCCGACAACGCCGTTGAAGGAAGCCGGGATACGCACCGATCCGCCGGTGTCGGTGCCCATTGCGACAGAAACGATGTCCCGCGCCACGACAACGCCGGCGCCGGATGACGAGCCGCCGGGACTGCGCGCCGGTCCCTGCCCTGCATGAGGGTTCAGGGGCGTGCCGTAGTGCGGGTTCAGGCCGATGCCTGAATAGGCGAATTCGGTCATGTTGAGCGTGCCGGTGGTGACCATGCCCGCCCGGTGTCCGGCAGCAACGACCGGCGCGTCGGCAGCAGCGGGCGCCTCGCGCTTGAGCACGACAGACCCGGCAGTGGTCACCCGGCCTTTAAGGTCAAAAAGGTCCTTCCAGGCGATCGGCACACCGTCGAGCAGACTGGCAGGCAGTCCTGCCTTCAGCCGCTCGCGCGAGGCCCGCGCCTCGGCCATGGCGCGGTCCGGCAATTCCTCGATGAAGATCGCCGGGTCGCCGACCTGCCTGATCTTCTCGAACACCTCGACCGCAAGATCGACCGGATCAATGCGTCCGGCCTGAAGTGCTTCGGCCAGAGATTTTGCCGTGCGCGATGCCATGGTCTACTCCTATCGGTCGATCACCGTTGCACCGGATGGCTTCCAGGCGACAAAAGCAGCAGCGCCAGCCTTGAGGCGGTCGCGGTACTTGTCGACATGGCCTTCGACGTTGATCTTCTTGCCGTTGTCGAGCATGACGATCATCTGCATGATATGTCCGACCACCTGCAAACGGGTGATGGTGCAGGGAATGACGTTCAGGCCGAAAGCTGCGCGCCTCTTCGCTTCGGGGACGTCGTCAGGCAGGATGTCGACCGCTTCGGCGGGCAGCACGATGCTCATCTCCTGCCCCTTGTTGGACGACACATTGTTGCGGTTGGCACCGGCCAGCGGGCCGAATGGCGTGTCGAGAACTAGCGCCTCTGGCGAGGCATCCCTCAGCGTTCCGGGAATGATGGTGTTGGAACCAATGAACTGCGCGACAAACTGGCTGCGCGGCCTTGTATAGAGTTCACGCGGCGGGCTGATCTGTTCAATCCGGCCGGCGTTCATCACCACGATACGGTCCGAAAGCGCCAGCGCCTCGGATTGCGCGTGAGTGACGAAAACAAAGGTGATGCCGAGATCGCGCTGCAACAGCTTCAGCTCGTTCTGGATGTTCTTGCGCAGGTTCGCGTCAAGCGCGCCCAGCGGCTCGTCGAGCAGCAGGATATCCGGTTCGACCACGAGCGAACGCGCAAGCGCAATGCGCTGCCGCTGGCCTCCCGACAAGCGGTTGGTCGGCATTTCCGAAATGTCGAGCAGACCCAGTTTTTCGAGGATGCCATCCACCTTGCGGTTGGCATCGGCCGCGTTCATGCCTTTGACCTCGAGGCCAAAGCGCACGTTCTGACGCACGTTCATGTGCGGAAACAGCGCATAGTTCTGGAAAATCATCGATGTCGGGCGCTTTTCGGGCAACTGGTCGTTTACCCGCTGGCCCCGGATCATCAGATCGCCGGAGGTTACACTCTCAAAGCCGGCAATCATTCGCAGCGTCGTGGACTTGCCGCAGCCAGACGGGCCGAGAAAAGCGATGAACTCGCCCTTGTCTACGTCGATGTTGAAATCAATGACGGCCGGCGTGCCGTTGTCATAGATCTTGTTGACGTTGGAAAGCTGCAGATCGTAGATCAAAGCAACGGTGTCCTTGTGCTATCATGGCCCAACCGGGGCGAAATGCCCCGGTTGGGGGTTTCAAAGATCAGGCGGTCAGGAACTCGTCCCACTTCTGGATCAGCAGATCATACTCATCTGGCCACTGGTGCCAGTAAGCGACGTTGGCCGCACGGGTTTCGAGCGAACCGCCATCTCGCAGATCGCCTTCCTTGATGCCGCGTTCGGCTTCGCCGACCCAAGGCGCACCTTCGTACCAGAAGGCGTATTTGTCGGGATCCATCGCTTCCTTGACGTTGGTCGTGGGCGAATAGTAGCCCTGCTCCGACACGGCAACAGCGGGCGGGCCCGACAGCCAGTAATCGGCATAGGCTGCGACTGCTTCCAGGTTCGGCGAGGTCTTGAGCGGTGCAACACCGATCGCCCAACCGCGATAGCCCTCTTTCATGGTCGCATAGGAGCATTCGACGCCCTGTGCCTTGACCGCCATGACAGCAGGCTGCCATGCATCGGCGATGACCATTTCGCCGGAAGCCAGAAGGTTCACCAGCTCGCCGAAGTCACCCCAAAGGGCACGGAACTGGCCTTCTTTCTTCTTCGAAATCAGGAATTTCGCGGCTTCCTCGATCGCAGCTGCGTCCGGATTGCCAGGGTTGGCGACTTCAAGCAGGCCAAGCGTGTTCATTGCCATGACTGCCTGACCGAACGCGATCAGCGGATCGACGTTGAGGCCGGTCTTGCCCTTGAACTTGGGATCGAACAGCGCAGCCCAGGTCGAGGCTTCTTCAGCGTCGACGAGGTCAGGCCGGTAGCCGATGGAATCATAGTTGAAGACCGTCGGAATCATGTTCAGGCGCTGCTGGCTTTCGTCTTCCCAGATCTGGCCGACGATCTGCCGGTTCAGGTCCCAGCGATCGGACGGCTTGGTGAAGGTTTCACGAATACCGGCCCAATTCGGGATACTGGATGCAGGCGCCGGAGCCAGCTTGTCAGTCGCGACCATTGCGGCAAGACGTTCACCGATGATTTCCCAGCAATCATAAGAGTCAGAGCCCGACAGGATTTCGGTCTGTGTGTTGGGGAAAATGTCGGCTTTGCCCGAAACAGATCCGATGCCTGACTTCACTTTGAAATCATTGAGGATACGATCCTGAACAGTCACCGAAAGACCGACAGTGCGCAGTTGCTGTTCCGCGAGCCCTGCAGCAAATGCCTGCTGCCCGCCGAAGAAAGGCATGCCACCAGCTGCCAATGCAGCGCTGCCTGCAGTGGTCTGCAAAAATCGCCGCCTTGAGAAATTTGAGGTAGTCATTCAGCTTCTCCTTGTTGATTCAGTTCCTGGTTGATCGTGTCGTCTTGTCGCTCAGAGCCGTTGTGCGGCCCTCCGTCGTCAGTAGCGTCCAACCAAAAGGCCACCATCAACGGTAATCACTTGTCCTGTCAGATATCGCGCCCCTTTGGAGGCGAGAAAGACGATGACATCGGCGATGTCATCCGGCTGACCGACGCGGCCAAGCGGGATGATCTCTCCGACGGTTTCGACGGCGACGGGGCCAAGCGAATGCTTTTCCGACAACAGCTGTGCCGTGCGGATGTAACCGGGAGCCACGCCATTGACGCGAATTCCACTGCGCGCAAGCTCTACCGCCAGCCCGCGCACCAATCCGACGACGCCGGATTTCGCGGCGGAGTAATGCACATGTTCGTCCCAGCCATAGGCAACACCCATGATTGATGACAGGCAGATCACCGCGCCCTTGCCGCGCGCCTTCATGCCCGCTGCCGCCGGGCGAACCACCCGCAGCATTCCCTTCAGGTCGATGTCGAAGGTCTGGTCCCACTTCTCGTCCGTCAATTCCTCCAGCGGGACACGGTGGGCGATCCCGGCATTTGCAACGATGACATCCACCGATCCCAGCCGCGCCTCGACATCGGCAACCACGGCATTGGCCTGCTGCGTGTCGGTGACATCGAGAAACTTGAACTCGGCAGTGCCGCCTGCTGCCTCGATTTCAGCGACCACGGCGCGGCCTTCGGCCTCGAGCACATCGGTGATGACCACCCGGTCGCCCTGCGCGGCAAATGCTAATGCGGTCGCGCGGCCAATGCCGATGCCGCCACCGGTAATAAGAACAACATCGCTCATAGCATCACATCTCCAGAATTCGGGCTCAGGGTCTGACCGACAAACAATGCGGCATCGCTGGAGCACAGGAAGGCCACAGTGCCGGCGACTTCATCGGGTTCGCCAAAGCGGCCGAGCGGCAGCTCCGCAGCCTTGGCATCCTGCCAGTCCTGCGACAGCGCGCGGACCAGCGGCGTGTTGATCGGGCCTGGCGCCACTGCGTTGACACGCACGCCCTGCTCGGAGACCTCGCGCGCCAGCGCCTTGGTCATGCCGATAATACCGGCCTTGGCGGCTGAATAGTGCACAAGTTCGACGCCGCCAATCTGCCCAAGTTGCGAGGCCATGTTGACGATGACGCCTTCACCGCGTTCCAGCATTCCCGGCAGCACCGCATGAGTGCACAGGAAAACGCCGCGCAGATGAACTGCGATCATGCGGTCAAAATCGCTGACCTTCATGTCGGTGAAACGTGCCTGATGGATATGACCGGCGTTGTTGATCAGGTGGGTGGGCTGGCCGAACTGCGCCACGCAGGTTTCAACCATGCGTGCCACGTCCTGTTCATCGGACACATCGCCCTGAACCGGGAAGGCTGTGGCGCCGATTTCCCTGGCAACGGCTTGCGCCGCGTCAAGGTTGAAATCGTTGACAACCACCTTGTAGCCATCCTTGGCCAGGCGAAGCGCGATCGCCCGCCCGATGCCCGATCCGGCTCCCGTGACAATGGCGACACTCATGCGATGTCCTCCTGCATGGCCATCTTCTTGGCCCGCCGGACGCTCAGGCCCATCAGGATGCCGTAGACCGCAAGCAGCGCGAAGGAGAACAGCGTCGTCAGTACGCCGAAGGCAAAGATGTTGGGATGGATCTCGACCGAAAAGGTGCCGTAGATCGCCAGCGGCAGGGTCTGATCCCGGCCCGAGGCAAACAGCGTCCGCGGGAATTCGTCAAAGCTCAGCGTGAAGGCAAAGAGCATGGCCGACAGAACGCCGGGGAAGATCAGCGGGAACGTCACCTTGCGGAAAGTACGCATCGGCGACACGCCCAGCGACCACGACGCTTCCTCGACCGAGCCGTCGAACCGGTTGAGGATCGCCAGCATCACCAGGAAGGCGAAAGGAAAGGTGTAAACGACGTGGGCGACAAATGCGGTTGACCACCAATGCCGCTCGATGCCGAGCACGTTGTTGGCCAGCAGCGAAGTGCCAAGTCCGGTCAGAACGCCGGGCACCATCATGCCCAGAACGATCAGGTAGAAGACAACGCCAGCGCCGCGAAACCGCTTGCGGAAAGCCTGGGCTGCCATCACGCCCAGAACGGTGGCGGTGACCATGGTCATGAACGCCAGCGTCAACGAGCGGAGCAGCGCCTGCCCCACAGGCAGTGGTGCGATGCGCGACGGCGGCACCAGGCCGAAGAGATGCTTGTACCAGTAGGTTGACCATTCGATGATCGGGAACTGCGGCCCACCTTCCGGACCCTGCTGGAAGGACAGGGTGCCGAGCACGAAGAAGGGGCCGTAAAGGAAAAGCAGGAACAAGCCGATATAGACGGCGAGGATGGGTTTGAGGACCTTGGATTCCATCTTTACAGCTCCCGCTTCAGATCAACGATGCGCAGGAAACCGGCGACAACAATTCCAAGCAGGACAGTCAGGATCACACCCACCACGGATGCCATTGCCCATTTGAGCGAGCCCACCTGTGTGACGATGACATTGCCCAGCAAGTTGACCTTGCGGCCCGAAAGCGCACCGGATGTGGCGAATTCGCCCAGCACCATGACGCTGACAAAGATCGCGCCGACAACAACGCCGGGAAGGCTCAGCGGCAGTATGATCTTCCAGAAAATCCGCCCGAAGCCGGCGCCGAGATCACGTGCTGCCTCAATGATGTTGCGATCGATGCGGCCCAGCATGAAGGCGATGGGGCCGACCATGAACACCACATAGATCTGCGTCATGCCGATCACCACCGACAGTTCCGAGAACAGCAACACCTCGATCGGCTGGGTTATGATGCCGACCTTCATCAGGATGATATTAATCGCACCTTCCTTGCCCAGCATCGGCCGCCAGGCCAGCACGCGGATCAGGAAGGAGGTCCAGAAAGGAATGACGCAAAGCACCAGCAAAATGGTCGAAACGGTTTTGCTTTTGACCAGCAGGCCGACATAAAGCGCTGCCGGATAGCCGATGATGAAGGTCAGGAACAGCACGATCAGCCAGAGGCGAATGGTTGTCCAGAGCGCGCCGACATAGGCCTCCGAGCTGAAAAAATTCTTCCAGCTGGCCAGGGTCAGCGTCGAGTCGATGGAGAAAGTGCTTTGCGTCCAGAAGGACACATAGATGATCATCACGATCGGCGCGACCAGGAACAGGGTCATCCAGACCACTCCGGGCGCGATCAACCACGGCGTCGCTGATTTCAGCGGTCCGCTGTTTGCGGGTGCGGTGCTCATTGGGTGCCCTCCTGTCCGAAAACGATGGCATGCGCAGGGTCCCAGGACAGAATGTAGTTCTGTCCGACCTTGTACTCTTGCGGGTCGCCAAAGCTGAGATGGTGCTCGACTTCGACGATCTTGCCGCCTGTCGCTTCAAAGAAATACATCACGGATGAACCGAGATATTCGCTGGTCAGGTAGCGAGCCTTCAATGTCGGCCCGGGATGCGCTTCGCCTTCGGCATACACCTGCACCCGGTCATAGCGGATCGCGTAGACATCGCGTGGCGACTTGCGCGCCGAGGGTGTCGCAGCGGCGCCAAACGGTCCTTCGAACGACCCTTGCTTGAGCTTGCCGTCAAACAGGTTGAACCGGTTGAGAAACAGCGCGACATCGGGGCTGGCCGGGGCATCGTAGATCTCCGACGAGGTCCCCGCCTGAATGATTTTTCCCGAATCCAGCACCGCAACAGTGTCACCCATCGCAAGGGCTTCGGTTTCACTGCCGGTTACATGCAGAAACGTAATGTCGAGCTTTTCGCGAATGGCGCGCAATTCTGTCTGCATCCGGTCGCGCAGGTTCGCGTCCAGCGCCCCGAGCGGCTCGTCCAGCAAAACCAGGCTCGGCTGCATGACCAGGGTGCGCGCCAGGGCGACGCGCTGCTTCTGGCCACCGGAAATCTGTTCGGTTGCGCGATCCTCAAGCCCGGCGAGACCAACCATCTCGACGGCTTCCTTGACGCGCGAATTGATCTCGTCCTCGGGAACGGTCTTGGTGCCGTTGCGCAGTCCGAATGCAACGTTCTCGAACACGGTGAGATGCGGAAAAAGGGCGAAATTCTGAAACACGAAGCCGATGCCGCGTTCGTGCGCGGCGACATCGGTGATGTCACGGCCCTGAAACCAGACGCGCCCGCTGTCGGGCTTTTCAAAACCGGCAATGACACGCAAAAGGCTGGTCTTGCCTGACCCCGACGGCCCAAGCAGCGAAATGTACTCGTTCCGTCCGGCCTCGAAATTGATCCCGTCCAGTGCCGTCACTGCGCCATAGCGCCGCGACACACCTTCCAGCCGAAATGTACAATCCGTCTGCTTCATCTGCTACTTCACCCGCCGCCCGAAGGCTGCATTTGGCGACTCCCTGTATGCGCTTTGTCCAAATCAAAAACAGTGATTGGAAGCGACTTTACCTTTTTTGTTCCCTTGCGATAGATAGAAACGCATATCGTATAAAATGTCTAATTAAAAATTCAACTATTTTTCTACGTCGCCAAAAATTTGGACAATACGCACATGAATTCATCAATTAGGGAAGCTAAGACCCCGTATTAAATGATCATTGCATCCATTATTCATTTATTCGACAGGTACGAGATACCTCGGCATTGAATCCCTCTCTGGAACCAGAGCAACAATCTTGAGCCGCGCCAGGCTCTTGAGCGCGATGATCCGCAAGTGCTCCCTGAGGTACTCCGCCGCCGCATCAATCTGACGCAAGCCGATGAGATCAAAAAGCGTCCTGTAGTTTGCCAGGGCCACATCATCAGGCGGCAGGCCCAGGCCGTTCAGAGCGCGATCCACCGAGGACAACAGCAGACGGTTGTTGCGGATCATGTCGACCAGCGCGGCATTGGGAGCCCGCTCCAGGCAATGCTGCATCAACGCATTTTCCAGTGTCTCCCAGTGCAGTTTGTCGCCGGTATCAATGTGCTTGCGGATCATCATGATCTGGTCGGGATCAATATGGTCGGCGGCAAGACGCAATGCGGCGGGCTCGACGATGCCACGCAGCTGAAACTTTTCGCGGATGACTCTGGCTGTCAGCGGGCCCGCCAGCCAAGGTGACTGGGCCCCCTTGCGCACCAGTCCACGTTCATTCAGCCGGCTCAACACATCACGCGCCACCGTTCGGCTGACGCCGAGATACTCGGCCAGCTCCGTTTCGATGACCCGGAATTCACCAAAGATCTGGCAGGCAGCAACCTCGCCTTCGATCCGGTCATACACATGCATCCAGGTGCCACGCACCTGTAGCGCGGTGTTGAGCAGTTCGGGGATATCAAGCTCGAACTCTTCGATGTTGCGGCGCAGCGGCGTCAGTTGTTCCGTTGCCGAACCCACCAGATAGCCCCGGCCCCGGAACCGCTGGATCAGGGATTCATCACTAAGTTGCCGCAGCGCGGCTTGCACCGGCACCCGGCTTGTCTTCATCCGCTTCGAGATCGGCCCCTCGAGCAACACCAGACCGGGCGGCAGATGACCGTCCAGAATATTGCGCCGCAGGACCTGCGTGATCAGCTCATAGAGCGGCTCCTGTGCCAGAGGTGTCAATGGCTTGGTCATGCGGCACCCTCGTTCACCGAGCGTATGAACCGGTTCCAGGCCCGCGCCGCGTAGTTATATTCATCCATGACAGTGTTCCACACGGAGATGCGACTGATCCGTTCGCGGTAAGATCCGCCCGGGCGCCGGGCGCCTGCCTTTACCACCTTATTGCCTGACGGCCCGCTCAGGTCGCAGCCTGCTGGCGCGCCTTCGTACCAATACTCCCATTCCTCCGGCGAAAGGCTCTCCCGCACGCGTTCAGGGACGGTCATGTAGTAGCCCTGCCGCGCCATCACCGCGCCTGCCGGGCCTGTCAGCCACCAGTTGAGATACTCATAGGCCATGTCCAGCTTGGCCCCGGACAAATGGCGCGACAAAGACCCGCCACCATGCCACGCCCTGTAGCCTTCGCGCGGTGACGCCTCGACGAAATAGTCCGACATCGCGCCAAGGTTCCCGTAGGAAGGCGCCCACATGCTTTGCACCGAAACCCGGTCTTCGCGCAAAAGCGCCTCCGCATCCTCGGCATTGACCCAGGAAGCGCAGAAGAACCCCTGCTGCCGCAGCAGGTCCAGCAGCCCCATCAGCTGATCAATCTCATCGATCGTCATGTTGCCGATATCCTCGAAGCTCAGGTCTCCCGTAGCTTCGGCGGCCAGCGCCGCATCGAAAAGGCCAATAGCCGGTTCGTCCACCAGCGCGATGCGACCCTTTGCCCGCGGATCAAGCAACCACGACCAACTCGCGCCCTCGGGCCCGAGGTCGCCGAAGACGCGGGTGTCATAACCGAAGGAATCCACATTGTGCGCGGTGGGCAACATGCTGATGTGGCGCATCTGCTGCTGGCCCAGCATGCCGTCCGGTTGCACATAGAGCTTGCGCACCGGTGCGTCGCCGTAGCCCGGCCACATGTATTTGGAGATGCCGCCGGTCTTGGCCAGATCACCGATCCTGTCCCATTCGGCGATCCGCTGGGTGTCGATCGGTTGCAAGGCACCCCAGTACCAGACGATGTCCAGATTGTGGAAACACTGCTCATAGACATCGTAATTTTCAGGGTCCATCGCCGCCTTGTGCTGGCAGGTCAGAAAGTCGAGCGACTCATATTCAATGTCGAACTGCAAATCCGCAACCGCCTGCTCGCGCACCTGCTCAAGCAAGGTCACGGCTGTCCCCCGCACCCTCAGCACCCGCCGTTGCACAATTGCCGGAGATGCGGGTTCTGACAGGATTTCGGGGCTGCTGGACATAGGTGTGATCCTGTCAGGGCTGCGGCGATTTTACCATACCACAGCGCACGTTATGCCTGCGCCGTCAGAACGTAAACACCCGTCTCGTGGAGGTCAACCTGCCAGCCCGGCTCGATCACAATCGTGGTCGTCACCTCTTCGATGACCGCAGGGCCATCGATGTGATCGCCCGCACCCAGCCCGGTCCCGTCATAGACCGGAGTGGACTGCAATTGCCCCTCGATCGAGAACACCATGTCGCGGTGTCCCTTCAGGCTGGCGTCAGCTCCCCTGCCCGCCGCGATCTTCATCCGGGTCGGTTTGGCGACATGGCCGACGATCGTGCTTTCGACATTGACCACCTCGACCGGATTATGCAGCTCATCATAGGTGTAAAGCTCCCGGTGCCGGGCATGAAACGCAGTCTTGATCTGCTCCAGCGAGGACTGGGTGATCTCGAAATTCTCGATCTCCACGGTGCATTCATGCACCTGACCGACATAGCGCATGTCGAGGCTGCGGCTGATCGAGATGTCCTTGTCGGCAAAACCGTCACCGGAGAGATCCTCGGCACCGCGCGCCTCGAGCCCGGTGAACAGATCATTAAGCTGCACTCCCGATCCCTCGGCATCCAGACGGATCGGGGCGGGCGCCATGTAGTTGTACTTCACGTCCGAAATGATCTGCCCATAGGCGCACAGCCCGGAAGCCAGTTTCGAGATCAGAACCTTGCGGATCCCCATCTCGCGAGCCAGCGCCGTGATATGCGCCGCCGTTGCACCGCCGGCCGCCATCAGCACGAAATCGCGCGGGTCATAGCCCCGTTCGACCGACACCCGGCGAATGGCGTTGACCATGTTGTTGTTGACGATGGTGAACATGCCATAGGCGGCTTTCTCAAGGCTCAGTCCAAGCGGGTCGGCCAGCTTGGTCTGGATTGCCTTGCGCGCAAGTCCTGTGTCCAGCGGCAGTCTGCCACCCACCAGACCATCGGCATTGAGATAACCCAGCGTCAGGTTCGCATCGGTTGTTGTCGGGTTGTCGCCGCCCTGCCCGTAACAGGCAGGCCCCGGCTCTGCGCCAGCAGATTGCGGCCCCATCTGCATCAGCCCCATACTGTCAATCCAGCCGATGGAGCCGCCGCCGGCGCCCAGGGTCTCTACCTGGATCATCGGGATGCCGATCCGGTAGCGCAGGAAATCAATATTCTTGTTGACGTTGGCCTTGCCATCCTTGGTCAGCGTGATGTCGAAGGATGTTCCGCCCATATCGCAAGTGATGATGTTCTTGTCGCCCCAGGGGGCCGCGATATCCAGTGCAGCCTGCGGGGCCGATGCGGGGCCGGAATTGATGGCGTAGACCGACTGGTTCGACACCACCCGGCCCAGCGCCAGGCCGCCGTTCGACTGGAAATAGCGCACCGGGTTCTTCGATCCCAACCCCTGAAAATAAGCATCGATCGCATCGACATAGCGTTGCAGGATCGGCGCGAGATAGGCATTGACGATCGCGGTCGAGGTGCGGGTGTATTCACGCACCTGCGGATAAAGCTGCGCGCCGACGGTCAAGCGCACATCCGGCATCATTTCGCGCACGATCTCGGCGGCGCGGTTCTCGTGCGCGGGGTGCAGCACCGACCAGACAAAGGAAATAGCAACGGACTCGACGCCTTCCTTGATAAAATAGCTACAGGCATCGCGAACGTCCTGCTCGTTCATCGGCGTATAGACCGTGCCATTGGAGATCACCCGCTCGGACACCGGCCTGCGCAGATGGCGCGGCACCAGCATGGTTGCCGGAGGATAATCGGGGTCATAGCGGTAGCCGTCTTCCTTGTGACCGAGACGGATCTCGATGGAATCCTGATGGCCCCGTGTGCAGATCAACCCGGTTTTGGCCCCGTTATGGGTAATCAGCGCATTCAGCCCCACCGTGGTGCCATTGATGCACAGATCGGAATTGGAAACGATCTCCTCCGCCGACACGCCGGTCTCCTCGGCGATCAGCGCCAGTCCGTTCTTGATCGCCAGCGTCGGTTCATTCGGGGTCGACAGCACCTTGAACAGGCTTACCGTCCCGTCGCGATCGGCCAGAATGAAATCGGTGAAAGTGCCGCCGGCATCAATGCCCAAACGATATTTGGTTCGCATGTTCTTGTCCTCTTCGTCTGGTTCAGGCTGCGGCTGCACGGGCGGCGCGGGTTGCGGCTTCATCAATGCTCAGCGTCGCGCGATCGGTGATGATGACACCGTAATCGAGCCGCGCGCCGTCGACAGAAACCAGACCGTTGCGGACATCTTCGACCACGCTGGCGATCTCGCGTTCAAAGGCATTGCCGAAGCCGCCGCCGCCAGGATTCTTGTTGGCCGCCCGTTGGCCGGGCTGGATCGTTTCGATCACATTGTCGGTAATGATTTCGGTGGCGCCATTGCGCGTCAGTTCCAGACGGCCGACCTTCTTGTCGACCATCACGGATTTGGCGCCGCCAGCCCCCATTGCCGGAATCCGGCGTCCCTCGCCAAAGGTGATCAGCGTCATCGGCGAATCCAGCGGCTCGACCTCCCAACAGGTGCCCGACCCACCGCGGAACCGGCCAGCACCGCCGCTGTCTTCCATCAAGCCATATTGGTGGATGATGATTGGATAGCTGTGCTCAAGCATCTCGATATCGCCGGACGTCAAAGCTCCGAAACAACATTCCGGACCGCAGGCATGCCAGCCGTCCTGCGAATGGGTGGCCCCTGCACCGGAGATGATCGACGCCAGCACCATGGTCACATATTCCTCGTCATGGCGGGTGTCCCAGCCGGCGATGTTGCAGCCATTGGCATGGCCCCAGCTGGCCGAGACCTTGTCGGGCGCTGCCTGCTCAAACGCCAGCCGCACCGCATCGGTCAGCGTCTCCATCGGAGTGGTGGTGCAGTTCATGTGTGGTGCGGGAGATTTCGCATTGCACAGGGTTCCCTTGGGACCCATGTTGACAGTGACGTTGCGGTAGAGCCCCTCATTGTAAGGCGGCGGCAATTGCGCAAACATCATCAGCCCCAGATAGACGCCCGAGTAGGAATTGCCCTCGTAGGAATTGATGAAATAGGGGATCTGCGGCGGGCTTGAAATTTCGATATGGCAGCTTTCGCCAGTGATCGTGACATTCGCGGTTATCTCGAAATCACCAAAGCCGTGGCCTGCATCCTCGAGGATCGCGGTGCCGGTGTAAGATCCGTCAGGCACTTGTGCGATCAGGCTGTTCATGTGGCGGTTGGCCATTTTCAACAGCTCTTCGATACAATCCTGCACGACCTCCTTGCCGTATTTGTCGAGCAGCGCGATCAGCGCCCGCGCGCCGACCTGACAGGCGCCGATCAGGGCGTTGAAATCGCCTTCCTGATCCCGGCGGGCCCGCATGTTGGTCAGGAGCATGTTGAGGATGTCATGGCGTGGCACCCCCTTGTCCCAGATCTTGATCGGGGGGATGCGCAGACCTTCTGCAAAAATTTCCTTGGCGTCGGGATTGTAGCCAGCCGGCACCGGGCCGCCAATGTCGGTCAGGTGGCCCTTGCACACGGCCCAGAACACCAGCTCGCCCTTGTAGAACACCGGATAATACATGCAGGTATCGATGATATGGCTGCCGGCATATTCGGGATCATTGTGCAGGAACAGGTCGCCCTCGTGGATCTCGCCTTCAAAGAAACCGTTCACCGCCTTCATCGCCGGGATCAGGGAACCCAGGTGAATGGGGATGTCCTGGCCTTGCAGGATCATCTCTGGGGTGTGGTTGAAAAGTGCGGTCGAATAATCATGCGCCAGATTGAAAACTGACGAGCGCGCGGTTTTCTCAAGCGTCATGGTCATTTCGCGCTGGGTGGTTTCCAAAACGCCACGCACGACTGAAAGGGTAATCGGGTCCACATTTGTCTGCGCCATAAGAAATATCCTTTGCGATCTGCGACGTCGGGATTGGATACGGCCCGCACCTTTCAACGGCACAGACGGGCTCCATTGCCGGTGATGCTGGTGACAAAACGGTGTTCTGTCTTGTCGCTGGGTGCACAATAATTTGTCGCTGAGTGCACAGCCGCAAAAACCTTTTGGCAAACGCCAACCAAGCTGCTCTACTCGCAGCTTGGGAGTCCGGTGATCATGTCAGAGAGCGATGTCGCCGCGCGATATTCGACCGCGCAAACACCACGGCCAGAGCGCGCCAGTCATTGGGGCGCGATCATCGCTGACGCCTATTTCCCGCTCAACCTGCAATTTCGAGACCCCTTGCGTTTCAATGGCAGGCTCAGTCACCTTGGACTGGGCAGTGTGGGCCTGTCGCGGCTGACCTCGGAACCGGTGCAGTATGAACGCCGCCAGTCCCACATCAAGGAAGCCAGCGAGGAAAAATACCTGGTGACCATTCCAAAGGCTTCCGCCGTGGAATTTTGCCAGATGGGCAAGGAGGTGCGCTGTGAGCCGGGCGGCTTTATCATCGAGCGCGGCGACGAGCCCTATCTGTTCAAATATGAGCGGCCCAATGATTTGTTCGTGCTCAAGGTGAGCAAATCGGATTTGGGCGACCGGGTCCACCATCCTGACAGATTTTGCGCCCGCGCCTTTGACGCAACCCGAGGATCCGCCAGACTGTTCACTTCGATGGTCGTTCACGCGCAGAAGAATGCCCAGGGCGCGGGCCATCTGGCCGAGGCGACGCTGGGCCGGCAGCTGCTGGAATTCCTGGCGCTGGCGCTGACTGATGACGCCCCTTCGGGCGACACGGCGGCATCAGCCGTCCGCATCGCGCATCTGGAACGGACCGACCGTTTCATCCACGCGCACCTGGAAGACCCTGAGCTATCGCCCGAGATGATTGCCGCCGCCTGTGGCATTTCCAAGCGTTATCTGCACGACCTTTACCGCAGCAAGAATGCCACCGTGTCACAGAAAATCCGTGATGACCGGCTGATGGCTGCGCGCGATCAGCTGGCGCTTGGTGTCACGGCACCGATGTCCGACATTGCCTATCGCTTCGGCTTTCCCGATCAGGCAAATTTCTCGCGCCTGTTCAAGGCGAGGTTCGGCACCACGCCATCCGCCTACCGTGCTGGTGAGAGAAGGTAGCGGCGTTTGTCACCGCTACCTTTTTCCAAAGTTCAGCCGAGATGCGCCCGGATATCCGACAGCATCTTCTTTCGGGCCTTTCGCGCAGCGGTGGCCTCAGCCATTTCGACCTTTTTGAATTTCACCGGCGTGTGCGGCTGCAACTGCCCGATGAGATCCATGTCGGCCGAGATGATGGCGCCTAACGTGAAATAACCGCCACCCGAGACCGCGTCGCGATGCAGCACGATCGGCTCAAGCCCGCCCGGCACCTGAATGGAGCCGTAGGAGTAGCACCCGTCAACGATGTTGGAAGGGTCGGCACCTGCGCCGAAGGGTTGCTCACGCGCAACGAACTCGAGCGGGCGACCGCCCTTGAAGCGATAGCCCATGCGGTCAGCCTCAAGCGCCACAGCCCAGTCATCTTCGAAAAAGCCATCCTGGGCAGCTTCGGTCAAACGGTGCCAGTAAAGCCCCGGCAGCACCCGTAGCTCTGCCGGTGTCCCAGGCAGGCGGCGCATCTCGACAGGGACGCTCTGGCCCTCTTCGATCATGTCCCCCTCACCGATCGGCAGCACATCGCCTGCCTGAATGTTGCGGCCGTTGATGCCGCCCAGCGCTCCGATGGGATAGGTGGAGCGGCTACCCAAAGCCTCGGGCGTATCGATGCCGCCGCTGATGGCAATATAGGCACGCGCTCCGGATTTGAGGAAATCAAAGCTCAGCGTCTGGCCTGCCTTGACGATGAAGGCGGTCCAGCCAGCGCGGGGCTCTCCATCAACCTTGACCGGCAGATCGGCGCCGGTGACCGCAACCAGTGCAGTCTTGTCAAACTCGATCACCGGCCCCATGAACACGGCTTCAAGACCCGCAGCACCTTCGGGGTTGCCCACCAGCATGTTCGCCGCGCGCAGGGCGAAGCGATCCATGGCTCCGCCCATGGGGATGCCAAGGTGGAAATAACCAGGACGCCCCAGATCCTGGATCGACGTGGACAGACCTGGGTTCACAATCTTAAGCGACATTGAGGGCCTCCATCAGTTTGCGATTGGTTCCGACCATGTCGGCGTTAAAGGCATCAAGATCGAAATCGACCTCGGCTATGCGCGGCGCATAGGTGCCCGCTTCGACAGCAGCAAGGATGCGGTCGTATTCCTCGCGGTCGATGGGTTTGAACTTGACGATGTCACCTGGTTTGAAGAACACCATGAAATCCTGGAGATATCCGACCTTTTGTTCGGGATCGAAGATCGGCATCGGCGTGATACCGAACATCTGATAGCCACCGGCGCCGCGCACCGAATAGATGCACGAGAAACACCCGCCATAACCCACTGTCTGCTTGGGCGTGTCCGTTCTGGGCCGCAGGTACTTCGGCACCTGGAGCTGCTTGTCGCGCTCGACCAGTTGGTAGAGGAACGGCAGCCCTGCAACGAACCCCACCATGGACACGAACCATGGCTGGGAATGATGCGCCTCGATAAACCCCTCGGCGCTGTCAAAACCGTTGATCCGGGCCGCATAGTCCAGATCTGTCCCGCTCGGATCCTGATGCCGTTCGCGAAACCGCATCAGGGTCTCGTGGGTCCAGGGGTCCTGATAGTAGACCGGGATTTCGACGATCCGGGTCGCCATCTGTTTTTCGGCATCGTCGGCCTTGTGTTCGAGCTCCTGAACACGGCGCATCATCTCTTCGGGCGCAATCACGTCCGGATCGAAGCGCACCTGGAACGATGCATTGGCCGGGCAGATCTCGGTGACGCCATCGATATTGGCCTCGCGCACCGCATTGCTCATTGAAAGCGATTTGAAGAACGCGTCGAGCGACATCTCGTCATCCATCTCGACATAGATGTGTTCGTCACCGCCATAGGTGTAGCGTGTTTTCACTGGATCTCTCCTTTTTGCGTCTGAGCGGTCAGGTTGCCCCGGGCAAGCCATGGCTCGAGCCATTGAGTGTGGAAGTCGTCAGCGAGGACCTGGCTGTCATCGACAAGCGCCAGATGCAGCGGGATCGTGGTCTTGACCCCCTCGATCCGAAGCTCCTTGAGCGCGCTCTTGAGCAACGCAATCGCATCTTGCCGGTCTTTTCCATGCACGATCAGTTTGCCGATCAGAGAATCGTAGAACGGCGGAATCTGATAGCCCTCATAGAGGAAGTGATCAAAGCGGATGCCGTCGCCTTCAGGGATCTGCAAAGCCGTAACCTGTCCGGGCCAGGGCATGAACTGCATCAGCGGGTCTTCGGCGTTGATGCGCACCTCGATGGCGTGGCCAGTACGGGTGATCTGATCCTGGGTCATGGAGAGCTTTTCACCCGCCGAAACCCGGATCATCTCCTGCACCAGATCAATGCCGGTGAGCATTTCGGTCACCGGATGCTCGACCTGAATGCGCGTGTTCATCTCGATGAAATAGAACTCGGTGGTGACGCTGTCATAGAGGTATTCGAGCGTGCCGGCGCCGACATAGCCAACCGCCTCGGCCAAAGCGACCGCCGTCTGGCACAGTTTGCTGCGGGTCTCTTCGCTGAGGCATTCAGCGCCGGCTTCTTCCCAGACCTTCTGGCGACGGCGCTGCATCGAACATTCGCGCTCATAGCAGTGCACGGCGCGTTCGCCATCACCCAGAATCTGCACCTCGATATGGCGCGGCGACTGGATCGCGCGCTCAAGATAGAGCCCGCCATCACCAAAGGACGCCGCCGCCTCGGCCTGCGCCTGCGGCGCCATCTTGCGCAACTCCTCTTCGCTCTGGGCGATGCGGATACCCTTGCCCCCACCCCCCGCTGCGGCCTTGATCATCACCGGATAGCCGATCTCTGCGGCGATGCTTATGGCATCCTCGACCGCATCCAGACGTCCCTTCGAGCCGGGAACCACCGGAACCCCGGCGGCTTCGGCCGCCTGGCGTGCGGCAACCTTGTCACCCATGCGGTCGATCGTGTCCGCCGAGGGGCCGACAAACAGCATCCCTGCGGCCTCGACAGCCCGGACAAAACCGGCGTTTTCTGCCAGAAAACCATAGCCCGGATGCACGGCATCTGCCTTGCCCTGGGTTGCTGCTTCAACAATGGCGGCTATGTTGAGATAGGACTTTGCCGCAGGCGGTGGCCCGATGCATATGGATTCATCGGCCAGACGCACCGCCAGCATGTCACTGTCAGCCTCGGAATAGGCCTGAATGGTGGTGATCCCCATCGCTTGCGCTGCGCGGATGATCCGCACCGCGATTTCGCCCCGGTTGGCAATAAAAAGCCGCTTGATCTGCATGGTCAATCCGCCAACTCGGCAAGAACCTGCCCCGCCGTGACTGCGGCCCCGCTTTCAAGTGAATAGGAAGCGAAAGTGCCTGCCACTTCGGATTTGATCTCGATAAAGGTCTTCATGACCTCGACCAGCCCGATGGTGTCGCCAACGGCCACCGCATCGCCTTCGGCTTTGTAGACGGGCTCTTCGGGTGAAGGCTGGGTGTAGAATGTGCCCGGCAGGGGCGAGAGAATCTGCGACATGGTGACGTTCCTTCTGGTTCCGGTGTTAGGCGCTGGCGCTATATACTGGGGAGGCAATCTTGATACCGCTGTCGGTCAGGCCTGCGCGAATGGCCTTGCCCATGTCGAGCGCCCCCGGCGTGTCGGAGTGAAAGCAGATCGATTCAAATTCGATCTCCAATTCGTCGCCTTCAACGGTGGTGACCATACCGGTCTTGCAGGCCTTGACGCATTTGGCGGCAATCTTTGCAGGGTCAGGCCGCGCCACCTGGCGGGCAAACACGATGGAGCCGCTGTTGTCGTAGTCGCGGTCGGCATAAAATTCGCGCACCGCCGGATGACCGGCACGCTGCGCGGCCGCATAGGTCTTGGAAATCCCCATGCAGAACAGCATGGCCTCGGGAGCGGTGACGCGCAAGGTGTCGACCAGCATCTCCGACAGCCCCTCATTGACGGCTGCCTCCATATACAGCGCACCGTGAAGCTTGACGTGCTGCAATGGTGCGCCGTAGCGACGGCCGAACTCCCGGATCGCGCCGATCTGATAGAGGATGTCGTTGACCAGTTCGGCCGCATCCATCTTGATGTAACGACGCCCGAAACCGCGCAGATCGGCATAGCCGGGATGGGCGCCCAGCCCGACGCCATGCGATTGTGCCAGTTTGACCACCCGGTCCATCGAATTGGGATCACCGGCGTGAAACCCGGCAGCGATATTGGCCGAGCTGATGATCTTCATGATTTCGGCATCGGGCGCATCGCCAAGGGTCCACTGGCCGAAGCCCTCCCCCATGTCACAATTCAGATCGATCATATCTTTCATAGTCAATGTCTCCTGGCCGTTTGGCACAGTTTGACCGATCCACACGAAATTGGTATTTCATTTTTATGCACGTACAATATCAGTAAATCAGATAATGCTAGCTGGCCGGGGCTCCGACGCATGAATTTCAAACACTTGAAATACTTTGTCGCAACAGCAGAAACCGGACAGGTCAGCCGTGCCGCCAAGGCCCTGTCGATCTCGCAATCGGCCGTCACCAGCGCCGTGCGCGAGCTCGAAGCCATCCTTGGAGCGGCGCTTTTTGTGCGCACCGCGCAGGGCATGGAAATCACCGACCAGGGTCGCGAATTCCTGGCCTCGGCGCGTGAAATCCTCGAGAAGATCGAAGCTGCCCAAAACCTCCAGCCACGCCATTCCGAAGTCAGCGGGGTCATTTCCCTCGCTGCCACCTATACCGTTCTGGGTTATTTCCTGCCCTACCATCTTGATCGCATATCGCAGCTCTATCCCGGCATCGAGATCAAGATCCACGAGATGAACCGGCACAGCATCGAAGAGGAATTGCTGACCTCGCGGATCGACATGGCGGTGGTGCTGACCTCTAACATCGAATCGCCCGACATCGAAACCCAGACCCTTTTAAGATCACCGCGCCGCCTGTGGGTGCCTGCGGGGCACCCCTTCTCCAAGGCGCAGAAAACCCCGTTGCGTGAAATCGCCAAGCAACCCTACATCATGCTGACAGTGGACGAAGCCGCCCACAGCGCGATGAAATACTGGAACGCCAACAACCAGCAGCCCAACGTCAAGCTGCGCACCTCTTCGGTCGAGGCGGTTCGCTCGCTGGTGGCCAACGCCCAGGGTGTGACGATCCTCTCGGACATGGTCTATCGCCCATGGTCGCTGGAGGGGCGCCGAATCGAGACAGTTGCCACCGACATCGAAATTCCGACGATGGATGTGGGCCTCGCGACACGCAAATCATCCACTCTCTCGCCCCCGGCGATGACGGTGCAGGACTATTTCACCAATGCATTTCTGTCACCACGCTATCAGCCCTGATGCTCGATATGGCAGAATCGGACGGCTACTCGGCCTATGAACTTGTCTACTGAATCCATCCTCGGAACTAGATGCCGTCTGCAATGAACTGGCTCTCTTCATGGGGCGACAGACTCGAAGGGACAGGGTTTCGATGCAGGCGCCCGCCGAATCTATCCCTCCATGTCATGGCCCCAGTTCTCGACAGATTGCTGCGCAATCGCCTGCCGGGCAATGAACGATCCGTTCCTCAGTGAACCTTGATCGCTTCAGCGGAGCAGGCCAGCGATTGGCGAAGACCGCCGAGGGCTATCTTGCTACGTGACCGGAGCCGCTGGTGACACTTATCTTACGTCACCAAACGCCAAGAACGCCCCTGGGGGCGTTGTTTATGCATTTCATGTTGTTTGGGAATTTGGTTGCGGGGGCAGGATTTGAACCTGCGACCTTCAGGTTATGAGCCTGACGAGCTACCGGGCTGCTCCACCCCGCGACAGGCCTCAAGCGTAGTATGCTTGAGGCATAAAAGCAAAAACGGGCCGCGACGTGCGACCCGCGGTGTTCCAATTTTCGTAAATGAGAAGATGAATGTTGCGATTTGCAGACCTGGCAGCGACCTACTCTCCCGCGTCTTAAGACGAAGTACCATCGGCGCTGGGGCGTTTCACGGCCGTGTTCGGAATGGGAACGGGTGCAGCCGCCCCGCCATAACCACCAGGTCGGCAAAGCGCAACATGCTTACTGGCCGGGACGGTTAGACGTCCTGGCTGACCATGCCCCACGCGAATGGAACACATCAGTAAACTGTATGAGAAGCTGGCGGGTGGCTAAACCCTTTTTGTCTTGTGAACACGTCGTCTCGTCCTTGCAATCTTTGTGGCTTTGCGAAGCGTTAGCTGCGCAAGTCCATCAAGATTGTTCGATGAGCACAAGCAATGAGAACAATCAAGCCGATCGAGCTATTAGTACTGGTAAGCTTCACACGTTACCGCGCTTCCACACCCAGCCTATCAACGTGGTAGTCTTCCACGACTCTCAGGGAATACTCGTTTTTGGGTTGGTTTCCCGCTTAGATGCTTTCAGCGGTTATCCATTCCGTATATAGCTACCCTGCTATGCCGTTGGCACGACAACAGGTCCACCAGAGATACGTCCATCCCGGTCCTCTCGTACTAGGGACAGATCCCATCAATATTCCTACACCCACGGCAGATAGGGACCGAACTGTCTCACGACGTTCTGAACCCAGCTCACGTACCGCTTTAATTGGCGAACAGCCAAACCCTTGGGACCTGCTCCAGCCCCAGGATGCGATGAGCCGACATCGAGGTGCCAAACAACCCCGTCGATATGGACTCTTGGGGGTCATCAGCCTGTTATCCCCGGCGTACCTTTTATCCGTTGAGCGATGGCCCTTCCACGCGGGACCACCGGATCACTATGACCGACTTTCGTCTCTGCTCGACTTGTCAGTCTCGCAGTCAGGCAGGCTTATGCCATTGCACTCGACGACCGATTTCCGACCGGTCTGAGCCTACCATCGCGCGCCTCCGTTACTCTTTCGGAGGCGACCGCCCCAGTCAAACTACCCACCATACACTGTCCCGGATCCGGATAACGGACCGCGGTTAGACATCCACGAAGATAAGGGTGGTATTTCAAGGATGGCTCCACGCGAGCTGGCGCCCACGCTTCAAAGCCTACCACCTATCCTACACATGCCTTGGCGAATGCCAGTGTAAAGCTATAGTAAAGGTGCACGGGGTCTTTCCGTCTGACCGCAGGAACCCCGCATCTTCACGGGGAATTCAATTTCACTGAGTCTGCGTTGGAGACAGCGGGGAAGTCGTTACGCCATTCGTGCAGGTCGGAACTTACCCGACAAGGAATTTCGCTACCTTAGGACCGTTATAGTTACGGCCGCCGTTTACTGGGGCTTCGATTCAAAGCTTGCACCTCTCCTCTTAACCTTCCAGCACCGGGCAGGCGTCAGGCCCTATACGTCGTCTTGCGACTTCGCAGAGCCCTGTGTTTTTGATAAACAGTCGCTACCCCCTGGTCTGTGCCACCCTCTTTCACTTGCGTAAAAAAGGGTCACGCTTCTTCCGAAGTTACGCGTGCAATTTGCCGAGTTCCTTCAACGCAGTTCTCTCAAGCGCCTTGGTATTCTCTACCTGACCACCTGTGTCGGTTTCGGGTACGGTCTATACGGTGGAGCTATTTCCTGGAACCTCTTCGCTGCACCTCCAATCCAGTAAGGAGATACAACACACGAGATCCGTCACTACCACCAGGCCCACGAATATTAACGTGGTTCCCATCGACTACGCCTTTCGGCCTCGCCTTAGGGGCCGGCTCACCCTGCTCAGATTAACTTTAAGCAGGAACCCTTGGTCTTTCGGCGAGGGAGTCTCTCACTCCCTTTATCGTTACTCATGTCAACATTCGCACTTCTGATATCTCCAGGAGCCCTCACGGGTCTCCCTTCACAGACTTACAGAACGCTCCGCTACCACGTACACTTGCGTGCACATCCTCAGCTTCGGTGCATGGCTTTAGCCCCGGTACATTTTCGGCGCAAGACCCCTTAATTAGACCAGTGAGCTGTTACGCTTTCTTTAAATGATGGCTGCTTCTAAGCCAACATCCTGGTTGTTTTGGGAGTCTCACATCCTTTCCCACTTAGCCATGACTTGGGGACCTTAGATGGAGGTCAGGGTTGTTTCCCTTTCCACGACGGACGTTAGCACCCGCCGTGTGTCTGCCGATTAGTACTCCTCGGTATTCGGAGTTTGGTTAGGATCAGTAAGACGGTGAGTCCCCATAGCCCATCCAGTGCTCTACCCCCGAGGGTATTCGATCGACGCACTACCTAAATAGTTTTCGCGGAGAACCAGCTATCTCCGAGTTTGATTGGCCTTTCACCCCTAACCACAAGTCATCCCGATCTATTGCAACAGATATGGGTTCGGTCCTCCAGTTGGTGTTACCCAACCTTCAACCTGCTCATGGCTAGATCACTCGGTTTCGGGTCTAATGCAACAAACTAACGCCCTATTAAGACTCGCTTTCGCTGCGCCTACACCTATCGGCTTAAGCTTGCTAGCTGCACTAAGTCGTTGACCCATTATACAAAAGGTACGCCGTCACCCTTGCGGGCTCCGACTGCTTGTAGGCATCCGGTTTCAGGAACTATTTCACTCCCCTTGTCGGGGTGCTTTTCACCTTTCCCTCACGGTACTTGTTCGCTATCGGTCATGCACGAGTACTTAGGCTTGGAGGGTGGTCCCCCCACGTTCAGACAGGATTTCACGTGTCCCGCCTTACTCTAGGACAATGATAAGGATTACGTGTACGGGGCTATCACCCGCTACGGCCGACCTTTCCAGATCATTCCACTTTACTTACCAATGCCACTGGCCTGGTCCGCGTTCGCTCGCCGCTACTGACGGAGTCTCGGTTGATGTCCTTTCCTACGGGTACTTAGATGTTTCAGTTCCCCGCGTTCGCTTCTTACCCCTATGTATTCAGGATAAGATACCTTGTAACGATACCTAGAAACCATTGCAGTCGACAGCTTGACCACATGAAGCAAGCTTCACATGACCGGCCAATGCATTCCGCGTGAGCGGTCAGCACCAGCTAAACCGGCAACTATAATGATTTTCTAGGCATCTAAGGTGGGTTTCCCCATTCGGAAATCCACGGATCAAAGCTTATTCGCAGCTCCCCGTGGCTTATCGCAGCGTATCACGTCCTTCCATCGCCTGTGCATGCCAAGGCATCCACCGAATGCCCTTATAACGCTTGATCATTCTCATTGCCAATGCCCATCCCATTTGACTTCCCTCACAAACCTTGCGGCTTGCCAGGTCAATCCTGCTTCCAAATGCATGGAAACACCGAATGGCCCAGACCCTTGCAAGGGTCAAAGCCACTCAAAAAACCAAAGCTACCTTTTACAGCCCTGGTTATGTCAGATGTCATCGACGTGTTCGGACCCTGCCTATGGTGACAAACGCGCCGGCGTTCATCAGGCATGGGTCCTTAAGACCAGCTTCTCGAGATTTGTCCGGTGACGCGCGGTCAGGCAACGCCAATCAGATCATCTGTCATCCGAAGCAAGCTTCAAATACCAGACAACCCATCTGACAGGCTTACCTATCTTGCTCCAGACCCTCATCCCGTGTCGAGCCGGCTAGGCAATCAACAGGATTCAAACGGGTCCGGGCTCGAACATGAACACCTAAGTGGTCACACCTGGAAGCCTCCAGACAATATCTTCTCTTTACGATGTATCAGAACAGGCGAGAGACCTAAGCTCACGCAATTTGTGTTTTTTCTTGCAAGGATGACGCAATGGAAATAGCTGAACCAGACCATCAGATCAATTTGACACCCTTGATCGCAAAGCGATCAAGCAAGGTCTGCCAAATCAACGAAGATGGTGGAGCTTATCGGGATCGAACCGATGACCCCCTGCTTGCAAAGCAGGTGCTCTCCCAGCTGAGCTAAAGCCCCGAAGCCGAGCAAGGCGTCAAAAACACCTCAAGCTCAAACCCGGATCCATATCTAAACCACATTCAAACCACATCCGGAGGCTCTCGACGTCGCTTGCTTGCGCAAGCTTGTCTGCCGCCTCGCTCATCCTGCCTAAGGCAAGTTGAGCTTGGTGGGCCCGGGTAGATTCGAACTACCGACCTCACCCTTATCAGGGGTGCGCTCTAACCAACTGAGCTACGGGCCCGGACCACGGAATGCCCGCGGGCCCGCCCCGTACCTGCCGGAGTGCCAGTAGGCGTGGTTCGTCATCCTTGAAGAAAGAGAAACGTAGACGGCGGCCGACTAGTCTAGTGTGGACCGGAATGACTTTCCAGTCCGTGTTCTAACAAGAGGTTTTTACATCTCTCTGTCGAAACAGAGCTGACAAAAACCGCTTCCTTAGAAAGGAGGTGATCCAGCCGCAGGTTCCCCTACGGCTACCTTGTTACGACTTCACCCCAGTCGCTGACCCTACCGTGGTCGACTGCCTCCCTTGCGGGTTAGCGCATCGCCTTCGGGTAGAACCAACTCCCATGGTGTGACGGGCGGTGTGTACAAGGCCGGGAACGTATTCACCGCGGCATGCTGATCCGCGATTACTAGCGATTCCAACTTCATGGGGTCGAGTTGCAGACCCCAATCCGAACTGAGATGGTTTTTGGAGATTAGCTCGACGTTGCCGTCTCGCTGCCCACTGTCACCACCATTGTAGCACGTGTGTAGCCCAGCCCGTAAGGGCCATGAGGACTTGACGTCATCTTCACCTTCCTCGCGGCTTATCACCGGCAGTCCCCTTAGAGTGCCCAACTTAATGCTGGCAACTAAGGGCGAAGGTTGCGCTCGTTGCGGGACTTAACCAACATCGTCACGACACGAGCTGACGACAGCCATGCAGCACCTGTCACCGATCCAGCCGAACTGAAGGAATCCATCTCTGGAAACCGCGATCGGGATGTCAAGGGCTGGTAAGGTTCTGCGCGTTGCTTCGAATTAAACCACATGCTCACACCGCTTGTGCGGGCCCCCCGTCAATTCCTTTGAGTTTTAATCTTGCGACCGTACTCCCCAGGCGGAATGTTTAATGCGTTAGCTGCGCCACCGAACAGTAAACTGCCCGACGGCTAACATTCATCGTTT